>JALOLI010000335.1 GCA_025456165.1 Acidimicrobiia bacterium
GTGACCGCCCGGCGGCGCAGCAAGACGGCGGAGGAAGTCACTCCGCCGGCGCTGCTCGCCGCCTATCGCACCGCCGAGATGATGCGGGCCCAGCCCGGGTCCGGGTCCTGACCTAGGAGCGTCACCACATGGCCGACGACAAGACCCTGCGGATCACCCTGGTGCGCAGCACCATCGGTGAGAAGCCCAAGACGCGGGCCTGCGTCCGCACCCTCGGGCTGCGCAGGATCCGCCACACCGTGGAACGCCCGGACAGCCCGGAAGTGCGCGGCCTGATCGCCCGAGTCCGGCACCTGGTGGAGGTGGAGGAAGCATGAAACTGCATCACCTGAAGCCGGCTCCCGGCTCGCATCACGAGCGCACCCGGGTGGGCCGCGGCGAGGGCGGGCACGGCGGCAAGACCGCCGGCCGGGGCACCAAGGGCTCCGGGGCCCGCAAGAACATGCCGCTGTGGTTCGAGGGCGGGCAGATGCCCCTGTACCGGCGTCTCCCCAAGTTGCGCGGCTTCAAGCGGCCCGACAAGGAGTACTACGCCGTGGTCAACGTGGAGCGGCTCAACGAGTTCCGCGCCGGATCCACGGTGGGCCCCGAGGAGCTCCGGGCCCGCGGCCTCATCAAGAAGCGGGGCCGCGTCAAGGTCCTCGGCGAAGGGGAGTTGGCCAAGGGCCTGACGGTGCGGGCGCATGCTTTCAGCGTCGGCGCCGTGGAGCGCATCCAGGCGGCCGGGGGCACGGTGGAGGTCATCGAGTGAGCGGCCGCAGCGCCGGGTTGGGGCGCGCCTTCCCCGGCGCGATATCCTCCCGCCGTTCGCCGGGAGAGGGCTGGGGCTAGATGCTGACCGTCTACCGCAACATGTTCCGGATTCGCGACCTCCGGAACAAGATCCTCTTTACCCTCTTCATCTTCCTCATCTATCGCCTGGGCACGGCCATCCCCGTGCCGGGGGTGGACCTCGATGCGGTGAAGGAGTTCGCCGAGCAGGGGGAGAAGGCCGGCATCATGGGCCTCCTCAACCTCTTCAGCGGCGGGGCGCTGGAGGCCTTCTCGGTCTTCACGCTGGGCATCATGCCTTACATCACCTCGTCGATCATCATGCAGCTGCTGGCGGTCGTCATCCCCCGCCTGCAGAAGCTGCAGGAGGAGGGCGAGACCGGGCGCAAGGTGATCACCCAATGGACCCGGTACGTCACCGTGCTGCTGGCCCTGCTGCAGTCCACCGGCCTGACCTACCTGTTCCACCGGGGCACCCTGACCAACGGCATCGACCTCATCCCGGAGTACAGCCCCGGGCGGGTGCTGCTGATCGTCCTCACCCTGACTGCCGGCACCGCCTTCATCATGTGGCTGGGCGAGCTGATCACCCAGCGCGGGGTGGGCAACGGCATGTCGCTGATCATCTTCGTGTCGATCGTCAGCCAGATGCCGGCCCAGTTCGTGGCGGTGCAGCGGTCTACCTCGATGCTCAAGTTCAGCATCGTGATCCTGATGTTCCTGCTGATGACGGCAGGCATCATCTTCGTGGACCAGGGCCAGCGCCGGATCCCGATCCAGTTCTCCAAGCGGGTGCGAGGGCGCCGGGTGCTGGGAGGGCAGAGCACCTACATCCGCCGGGGTCATCCCGATCATCTTCGCCTCGAGCATGCTCTACCTGCCGGCGATGTTCGTGACCGCCATTCCCAGCTCGGGGTTCTTCGGGGCGATCCGCAACTGGATCAACAACAACCTGGTGAACGCCCGGTCGTGGTGGTACGTGGTGCTGTACGGCCTGCTGATCGTGTTCTTCACCTACTTCTACACCGCCATCCAGTTCGACCCCAATCGCCAGTCCGAGATGATCCAGCGGCAGGGCGGGTTTGTGCCCGGCATCCGTCCCGGGTCGGCCACGACGCAGTACCTGCAGCACATCATCAGCCGCATCACCCTGCCCGGCTCCCTGTTCCTGGCCATGGTGGCGGTGCTGCCGTCCATCGTGGCGATCATCTGGGGCGTCAACCTCGGGTTCAGCGGCGTGTCGATCCTGATCGTGGTGGGCGTGGCCCTCGAGACGATGAAGCAGATCGAAAGCCAGCTGATGATGCGCAACTACGAAGGGTTCCTGTCCTGATGGGCCGCCGCCTGCTGATCGTCGGCCCTCCCGGCGCCGGGAAGGGCACCCAGGCGGCGATGATCGCCCGGGCGCTCGGCATTCCCCACATCTCGACCGGCGAGATGCTGCGGGCCCAGGTGGCCCGAGGGACCGAGCTGGGCAAGCAGGCCAAGGTGATCATGGATTCGGGCGCCCTGGTACCCGACGCCATCGTGATCGCCATGGTCAAGGAGCGGCTGGCTGAGGGCGACGCCGCCTGCGGCTTCCTGCTCGACGGCTTCCCCCGCACCGCCGCCCAGGCCGAGGCCCTCGACCGCGAGGCCGCCGACCGGCCGCTGGAGATGGTGCTCTGCCTCGAGGTCGACGAAGAAGAGGTGGTACGCCGGCTGTTGAAGCGGGCCGAGATCGAGGGCCGCAGCGACGACAACGAGGAGACCATCCGCAACCGGATGGCGGTCTACCGGGCGCAGACCGAGCCTCTCATCGCCTACTACCGCGACCAGGGAATCCTGCGGTCCGTCGACGGCGTGGGCGGCATCGACGTGACGTTCTCCAGGATCGCCGCGGCACTCGCCGCGGCATGATCACCTTCAAGGGCCCCGCCGAGTTCCTCAAGATGCGGCGCGCCGGCCGGGTGGTGGCCGAGGTGCTGGCCGGGGTGCGCGCCGCCGCCCGCCCGGGGGTAGAACTGGCGAGCCTCGACCGCCTGGCTGCCTCGATAGTGGCGGAGCGGGGTTGCCTGCCGTCGTTCCTCAACTACCACGGCTACCCGGCGCACGTTTGCCTGTCGCCCAACGAGACCATCGTGCACGGCATCCCCGACGGGCGGCGGTTGCGGGAGGGCGACATCCTCTCGGTGGACATGGGGGTGATCTTCGAGGGCTGGCACGGCGACGCCGCCGTCACCTTCGGCATCGGGGAGATCTCCCCTGAGGCGGCGCGTCTGCTCGAGGCCACCGAGAAGGCCTTGTGGGCCGGCATCGAGCAGTGTCGCGACGACCGGCGCCTGGGCGATGTGGGCCACGCCATCTGGGCGGTGGGCGACGCCGCCGGCCTGGGGGTGGTGCAGGAGTACACCGGCCACGGCATCGGCCGCCAGATGCACGAGGAGCCGCAGGTGCTCAACTACGGCAACCCGGGCAAGGGCCTGCGCCTCAAGCGGGGCATGGCGGTGTGCATCGAGCCGATGTTCAACCTGGGGGCCCGGCACACCCGGGTGCTCGACGACGGCTGGACGGTGGTGACCGCCGACGGCAGCCTGTCGGCGCACTTCGAGCACACCGTGGCCATCACCGCAGAGGGCCCCGAGGTGCTGACGCTGCCCTGAGCCCTCTCCTCGCGACGAGGGTCAACCGAACCGCCCTTCCTCCCTCGCCGGCCCGGGGCCCGGCCCGAGGGTGCCCGGTCGGGTCAGCCGGGGGTGAGCTGCATCTTCACCACGGCGCACCCGTGCGCCACCGGCAGCAGGTCCTCGGGCGAGTAGCGCTCCGCGGGTGGCAGACCCAGGTCCACGAATCCCGGCCAGGCGGCGGCGAAGCGGGCCAGGGCCCGGGCCCGGGCTTCCGGGTCGTCCTCCCCGGCCACCGCGGCTTGCGCTGCCTGCCAGTGGCCGCGGAGCAGCACCCGCACCGGCGCCCCGCCGCGCAGGTTGCGCCACCAGAGCTTGGCGTCCGTCTCGTCGATGAAGACCAGCAGGTCGTCGTCGTCCTCCACATAGGACACGGCGATCCGGTAGCGCCTGCCGCTGCGGCGGCCGGTGACCTCCAGGACCAGGGTGT
>JALOLI010000001.1 GCA_025456165.1 Acidimicrobiia bacterium
GAGCCTGCGGGTCGCCTCGCCCCCCGGCTATGAGCCGGCGGCGGCGACCGTGGCCCGCGCCCGGGCCCTGGCGGCTCCCGGGGTGACGATCGAGATCGGAAACGACCCGGAGGCAGCCGTGCGCGGGGCCGACGCCGTCTACACCGACGTCTGGGCCAGCATGGGCCAGGAGGCGGAGGCCGCCGAGCGGCGCCGCCTCTTCGAGCCGTTCCGGGTGGATGAGCGCCTGTTCGCCCTCGCCGGGCCGAGCGCGATCTTCCTGCACTGCCTGCCGGCGCACCGCGGGGACGAGGTCACCGACGGGGTGGCCGACCACGAGCGCAGCCGCATCTTCGACCAGGCGGAGAACCGTATGCACGCCTTCAAGGCCCTCCTCCTGCACGTGGCCGGGTGAACGACCTCGCTTCTCTCCTGGCCGGCGACGTGGTGGCGGCCGCCCGCGGCCTGCTCGGGCGGCGACTGCGGAGTGAGATCGGCGGCCTGGCCTGCGAGGTGGTGCTCACCGAGGTGGAGGCCTACGGCGGGGACGACGACCCCGCGAGCCACGGCTTCGGAGGGCGCACGACCCGCAACGCCAGCATGTTCCGGGCCGCCGGGACCCTCTACGTCTATCGCTCGTATGGGATCCATTGGTGCCTGAACGCCGTCACGGGCGCCGTAGGGGAGCCGGCGGCGGTCTTGCTGCGGGGCGCCCGGCCGGTGCTGGGGGAGGAGCACATGCGGCGCCGCCGCGGCCGCGCCGACCACCTCTGCGACGGCCCGGGGAAGCTGGCTCAGGCCCTGGGGGTGACGGGGGAGCAGGACGGGACCTCGCTGCTGGAGGGGCCCGTCTGGCTGGTGGGCGAGCCGCCGGCCCGCCGCCGCATCGCCGCCGGGCCGCGGGTGGGCATCTCGCGAGCCACGGAGAGCCCCTGGAGGTTCCGGCTGGTGGAGCCGCTCAGGGATTGACCAGCAGGGTGATGGTGCCGGCCGGCGCCGCTCCCGCGGCCGGGTTCTGCGACCAGACCCGCCCGGCGTGCAGGACGGCGTCGCCGGGATTGGGCTCCGGCCCGATGACGACCCGGACCACGAACCCGTAAGCCTCCAGGGCGTGGCGGGCAGCCGGCGTGCTCAGCCCGACGACGTCGGGGACGGCGGTGCCCGGCTCCGGCCCCACGACGGTGAGGGCCACCTCGGCGCCTGGGCCGAGCGGGCTGTCGGCGGCGGGGTACTGCACCAGCACGGTGCCGGGGATGCGCCCCGGCGCCCCCACCCACTCCGCCGTGGCCTGGTAGCCGGCGGCCTCGAGCCAGGCAACGGCCTCGGCCAGGTCGCGCCCGGCCACCCCCGGCACGATCCCCGGCGAGGGGAGCGCCAGGCCTTCGGGGTTGTGGATGGGGCAAACCGCGGTGGGGGCGTCGTCGGGGTGGACCATGACCGTGGCCACGTGGGCCCGGGGGCAAAGGGGGCCGGCCAGGAAGCCGGTGGAGAGGTCGATGGAGACGGCGATCAGTTCGCCACGGTCGGCGTCGGGGAGGTCCTGGTAGGGGATGCCCGACAGGGCGCCGGTGGCGAAGCGGGCCCAGATCTGCGCCGGCCAGGTGCCCCCGGTGATGGTGAAGGGGGTGTGGGGCGATTCCAGGGGGCGGTCGCCTTGGGGGAAGCCCACCCAGACTGCGGCCGACATCTCCGGGGTGTAGCCGACGAACCAGGCGTCGTATTGGCCCTCGGTGGTGCCGGTCTTGCCGGCCACGGGGCGGCCGATCTTGGCCTGCTGGCCGGTGCCGCGCCGGACGACCTCGGTGAGGGCGGCGGTGACCTGCTCGGCGACCTCGGGCTCCATGGCCTTCTGGATGGTCGGGACCGCCTTGAAGATGACCTCTCCGGCAGCGTTCTCGATGCGCGTCACCAGGATGGGGTCGATGTGCAGGCCGCCGGCGGCGAAGGTGGCGTACGCCGAGGCCAGTTCGAGGACGGTGACCTCCTGGGTGCCCAGGGCCAGGGAAGGCAGGGCCTCCAGAGGGGTGGTGATGCCTGCCGCTCGCGCGACGGCGACGACGGCGGCCGGGTCGAGCAGGTTCATCAGGCGGGCGTAGACGACGTTGACGGAGAAGACCGTGGCCTCTAGCAGGGTGAGGTTGGGGTAGGAGAGGCTGTTGTAGTTCTCCACCCGCCAGCGGCCCGAGTCGCTGCGTATGACGGCGGTGCGTCCTCCTTCGAACTCGGCGTCCAGGCCGATGCCCGCCTGGAGGGCGGCGGCGAGGGCGAACGGCTTGAAGGCGGAACCCGGCTGGCGCCGGCCCAGGGTGGCCAGGTTGAACTGGGCCACGGGGTCGTCGGCGTCGTAGTAGTCCTTCCCGCCCACCAGGGCCAGCACGAAGCCGTTGCGGGGGTCTACAGCCACCAGGGCCGCCGACGGGCCGTCGGCGGGGATGACTGAGGCAATGGCCGCTTCGGCGGCCACCTGGGCGGCGGGATCCAGGGTGGTGAAGATGCGCAGGCCCCCCGTGGTCAGCGCCTCGTACCGCTCCTCGGGGGTGTCGCCCAGGGCCGGCTCGGCCAGCAGGCGCCGGCGCACCTCGTCGGTGAAGTAGGGGAAGAGCGACTCGTCGGCGGCCCCCCGCGGGAGCAGTTCCAGGGGCACGATGCCGGCCGCGTCGGCTTCGGCCTCGGTGAGCCAGCCCAGGTCGGCCATCTTGGCGAGCACGGTGTGGCGCCGAGCCAGGGCGGCGTTGGGGAACTCATATGGGTCCAGGGCGTTGGGACGCCGGATCAGGCCCGCGAGGAGGGCCGACTCGGCCAGCGTCAGCGCGGCGACGTCCTTGCCGAAGTAGCGGCGGGCGGCGGCCCCGATGCCGTAGGACCCGTTGCCGAAGTAGACGGTGTTGATGTAGCGCTCGAAGATCTCCTGCTTGGTCAGGGTCTTCTCGACGCCCAGGGCGAGGGAGACCTCCCGCATCTTGCGGTCGAGGCTCACCTCGGGGGTCAGCAGGGCGTTCTTGATGTACTGCTGGGTGATGGTGGACCCGCCCTGGACCACCTCGCCGGCGGCTAGATCGGCCTGCACGGCCCGCACCATTGCACGCAAATCGACACCCGGGTGAACCCAGAAGCGCTGGTCCTCGATGGCGACGACGGCATCCACCAGGTGGCGGGGGAGGTCGTCGTAGCCGACCAGCACCCGGTCTTCGCCCGCGTGCCATTCGGTGAGCGCCGTCCCATCGGCGGCGTACACCACGCTCGTGAGGCTGCCCGCTCCTATGCCCGGATCCTCGATGGGCTCTACTGCGCAGGCGGCGGCTATCAGCGCTATAACCAGCACGCCCGCCGCGCGGTGATAGTGGGCCGAGCGCGCCTCGCGCGGGATTTATCCACAGGGAGGCAGGCGCGCTGGCTCAGGCGAAGCGGGCCAGGAAGTAGCGCTTCTTGCCGACGCGCAGCACGATGGTGGCGGCGCCGGCCAGGTCGCCCGGGCCCACCCGGGTGGAGGCGTCGGCGAGGCGACGGTTGTTGAGGCTGACCCCGCCCTGCTCGACCAGGCGCCGGGCTTCGCTGCGAGAACGGGCCGCTCCCGCCTCGACGAGGAGGTCGGCCAGCTCGATCCCGGCCTCGAGGCGGGAGCGGGGAAGGTCCACCGAGGGCGCCGACTCGAAGGCGTCGGCCAGGGTCCGGTCGTCGAGTCCGCTGAAGGGCTCTTCCCCGAAGAGGACCCGGCTGGCCCGCTGCGCCGCCTGCAACCCCTCCTCGCCGTGGACGAGGCGGGTCGCCTCGACGGCCAGGGCGCGCTGCGCCGGGCGGGCGGCCGGGTCGGCCTGCTGCTCGTGCTCGAGGGCGGCGATGTCGTCCATCGGGAGGAAGGTGAAGAGGCGGAGGAAGCGGGCCGCGTCGGTGTCGGGGATGTTGAAGAACCACTGGTAGAAGGCATAGGGCGAGGTGAGGGCGGGATCGAGCCACACGGCCTCGCCGGTGGACTTGGAGAACTTGCGGCCGTCGGAGCGCTCCACGAGCGGCCAAACGAGCCCGTAGACCTGGCCGCCGTGGAGGCGGCGGGTGAGGTCGATGCCGGCGGTGATGTTGCCCCACTGGTCGGAGCCACCCGCCTGGAGGCGGCAGCCGTGGGCGGCGTACAGGTGGGCGAAGTCGTAGGCCTGGAGCAGCTGGTAGGCGAACTCCGTGAAGGAGATCCCGTGCTCGCGCTCCTCGAGGCGGCGCCGGACCGACTCGCGGGCGATCATGGCATTGACCGAGAAGTGCTTGCCCACATCGCGGAGGAACTCGATGAAGCCGAAACGGCCCAGCCAGTCGTAGTTGTCGAGGAGCAGGCCGTCTTCGAGGTCGAGGACCCGGGCCAGCTGCCCGCGGATGCCTTCCAGATTTAGGCGCAGGCGATCCTCGTCGAGAAGCTCGCGCTCGTCGTCGCGGAACGATGGGTCGCCGATCCGCCCGGTGCCCCCGCCGGCCACGGCGATGGGGCGATGGCCGGCGCGCTGCAGCCAGGCCATGGCCATCATCCCCATCAGGTGGCCGATGTGAAGGGAGGCGGCTGTGGGGTCGAAGCCCACGTAGAAGGTGACCCGCTCGGTGGCCAGGAGGCGGCGCAGGCCGTCCTCGTCGGTGACGCCGTGCACGAAGCCGCGGGCGCGCAGGGAGCCGATGGGGTCCGTCATGGTGGGGGACGCTAGCCCGGCGGGGGGGCGGCGGCCAACCTGCCGGGGACCGCAGGATTCCTGCCTTGACGTTGCACGGTGGGCCGGTTACAGTACTGCGCCGCACCTGGAGCGCGCTCTAGCGGGCGCCGCCCGGGTGGTCGGAGTCCCGGCTCCTTGACAACTGAACAGTGTGTTAACAGCCAGTCGAGCCCTCCGCGGGCTGCTTCGTGCCGTCCGCGGTCGGTCGTACTTTCGAGCGCACCGCGCAAGACGCGGTGCCGGCGGGTGGAAGGTTTGGCCAACCACCCGCTTGGACGACTCACACGGATTCCGGCCTTCGGGCCGAGATCTCCGTTGGAGAGTTTGATCCTGGCTCAGGACGAACGCTGGCGGCGTGCTTAATGCATGCAAGTCGCACGAGGCCCCATGGACGGGTAACCGTCCCGGGGTCCTAGTGGCGAACGGGTGAGTAACACGTGAGGAACCTGCCCCGGAATCTGGGATAGCCCAGGGAAACCTGGATTAATACCGGATATCCTCGATCGGTCGCATGTCTGGTCGAGGAAAGGTCCGCCGTTCCGGGATGGCCTCGCGGCCTATCAGCTTGTTGGCGGGGTAACGGCCCACCAAGGCAACGACGGGTAGCTGGTCTGAGAGGACGATCAGCCACACTGGGACTGAGACACGGCCCAGACTCCTACGGGAGGCAGCAGCAGGGAATATTGCACAATGGGCGAAAGCCTGATGCAGCGACGCCGCGTGGGGGATGAAGGCCTCCGGGTCGTAAACCCCTTTCAGGAGGGAAGAAGCGCAAGTGACGGTACCTCCAGAAGAAGCCCCGGCCAACTACGTGCCAGCAGCCGCGGTAATACGTAGGGGGCGAGCGTTGTCCGGATTCATTGGGCGTAAAGAGCTCGTAGGCGGCTCGGTAAGTCGGCCGTGAAATCCCGGAGCTCAACTCCGGGAGGCCGGTCGATACTGTCGTGGCTAGGGTCCGGTAGAGGAGAGCGGAATTCCCGGTGTAGCGGTGAAATGCGCAGATATCGGGAGGAACACCCGTAGCGAAGGCGGCTCTCTGGGCCGGTACCGACGCTGAGGAGCGAAAGCTAGGGGAGCAAACAGGATTAGATACCCTGGTAGTCCTAGCTGTAAACGTTGGGCACTAGGTGTGGCGGATTGATTGACGTCTGCCGTGCCGTAGCAAACGCATTAAGTGCCCCGCCTGGGGAGTACGGTCGCAAGGCTAGAACTCAAAGGAATTGACGGGGCCCCGCACAAGCGGCGGAGCATGCGGCTCAATTCGATGAAACCCGAAGAACCTCACCTGGACTTGACATTACGGGAAAAGCCGTGGAAACACGGTGTGCGTAAGCGTCCGTAACAGGTGGTGCATGGCTGTCGTCAGCTCGTGTCGTGAGATGTTGGGTTAAGTCCCGCAACGAGCGCAACCCCTGTCCTATGTTGCCAGCGGATCATGCCGGGGACTCATAGGAGACTGCCGGGGACAACTCGGAGGAAGGCGGGGATGACGTCAAGTCATCATGCCCCTTATGTCCAGGGCTGCACGCATGCTACAATGGCGAGTACAACGGGTCGCGATCCCGCGAGGGGGAGCCAATCCCTTAAAACTCGTCTCAGTTCGGATTGGAGTCTGCAACTCGACTCCATGAAGCCGGAGTCGCTAGTAATCGCGGATCAGCTATGCCGCGGTGAATACGTTCTCGGGGCTTGTACACACCGCCCGTCACATCACGAAAGTCGGCAACACCCGAAGTCAGTGGCCCAACCCCTCGGGGAGGGAGCTGCCGAAGGTGGGGTTGGCGATTGGGATGAAGTCGTAACAAGGTAGCCGTACGGGAACGTGCGGCTGGATCACCTCCTTTCTAAGGAGCTCACTGAGGCTTCGGCCTCGAGCACCCAGTCAATGCGATGGCTGCAAACGGTCGACCGAAAGGCCGGCCGGACACACTGTTCAGTCGTGAGGGAGCGGGGAATACCCGCCTCTCCGGCACCTTGAGAACTGCATAGCGAGCACAAGCGTCTTGGATTCTACCAACAAGCTACTAAGGGTCTACGGTGGATGCCTGGGCGCTGGGAGACGATGAAGGACGTGGCAGGCTGCGATAAGCCTCGGTGAGCCGTCAAGCAGGCTTTGACCCGGGGATGTCCGAATGGGGAAACCCGGCCGGGGTAATGCCCGGCCGCTCCGGTCTGAACACATAGGACCGGTTGAGGCAACCGGGGGAATTGAAACATCTCAGTACCCCGAGGAACGAAAAGCAAAAGCGACTCCCTGAGTAGCGGCGAGCGAAACGGGATGAGCCTAAACCGACACGGTGTGATAGCCCGGTGGCGTTGCCGTGTCGGGGTCGTGGGACCCACTTGGCGGTGCGCCGGCACCGTCGCAGAGTTACAAACTCGAGCGCTAGCCGAATCCTCCTGGAAAGGAGGGCCATAGAGGGTAACAGCCCTGTAGGCGAAAGCGCATCGAGCTCTGTGTGGAGTTCCCAAGTAGCACGGGGCACGTGAAATCCCGTGTGAATCTGCGAGGACCACCTCGTAAGGCTAAGTACTACCCAGCGACCGATAGTGAACCAGTACCGTGAGGGAAAGGTGAAAAGCACCCCGGTGAGGGGAGTGAAATAGAACCTGAAACCGTGGACCTACAAGCAGTCGGAGGGTCTCTTCGGAGGCCTGACGGCCTGCCTTTTGAAGAATGAGCCGGCGAGTTAGCGGTACGTGGCGAGGTTAAGGCGTGAGCCGTAGCCGCAGCGAAAGCGAGTCTGAATAGGGCGTCTAGTCGCGTACTCTAGACCCGAAGCCGAGTGATCTATCCATGGGCAGGGTGAACCGAGGGTAAGACCTCGCGAAGGCCCGAACCCACCAGGGTTGAAAACCTGGGGGATGACCTGTGGATAGGGGTGAAAGGCCAATCAAACTCGGCGATAGCTGGTTCTCCCCGAAATAGCTTTAGGGCTAGCGTTGTGCGTTCCACCGTGGAGGTAGAGCACCGATTGGGCTAGGGGGCCTACAAGCTTACCGATCCCAGTCGAACTCCGAATGCCATGGTGCCACAGTACGGCAGTCAGACCGTGGGGGATGAGCCTCACTGGTCAAAAGGGAAACAGCCCAGACCGCCAGCTAAGGTCCCTCAGTCTGGACTAAGTGGGGAACGATGTGGAATCGCTCAGACAGCCAGGAGGTTGGCTTAGAAGCAGCCACCCTTTAAAGAGTGCGTAATAGCTCACTGGTCGAGTGGTTCTGCGCGGAAGATGTAACGGGGCTCAAGTCCAGCACCGAAGCTGCGGGATTCCGTCAATAGCTCGGCCTGCCTCCCTCGGGAGGTGGGTCCAGGCGGCGGGATCGGTAGGGGAGCTTCGAGCAGCCAGCGAAGCGGCGGCGTGAGCCAGTCGTGGAGGCTGCTCGAGTGCGAATGCCGGCATGAGTAGCGAATGGGGAGTGAGAATCTCCCCCGCCGATTGTCCAAGGTTTCCTGGGGAAGGCTCGTCCGCCCAGGGTTAGTCGGGACCTAAGGCGAGGCCGCGAGGCGTAGTCGATGGACAACTGGTTGATATTCCAGTACCACCATGTGCGCGCCACGGCCGACCCCGGCCTGCTAAGGAAAGCCCTTCGGGGCCTACCGAACCGGCCGGCATTAGGCCAGCGATGGGGTGACGCGGAAGGGTAAGCAGACCCGGGCGTTGGTTGACCCGGGGCAAGCGTGTAGGGCGGGGTCTAGGCAAATCCGGACCCCATTAAGCCTGAGGCGTGATGCCGATCCGCTTTAGGAGAAGCTGCTGAACGCCCATGCCGCCGAGAAAAGCCTCTAGCGAGTGCACAAGGTGCCCGTACCCCAAACCGACACAGGTGGACAGGTAGAGAATACCAAGGCGAGCGAGAGAACCGTGGTTAAGGAACTCGGCAAAATGGCCCCGTAACTTCGGGAGAAGGGGCGCCTCGGTAGGGTGAGAGCATTTCGCATGCTCGAGCCCGATGAGGCCGCAGTGACTCGGCCCAAGCGACTGTTTACTAAAAACACAGGAGCGTGCTAAGTCGCAAGACGACGTATACGCTCTGACGCCTGCCCGGTGCCGGAAGGTCAAGGGGAGGGGTTAGCCACTTCGGTGGCGAAGCTCTGAACCTAAGCCCCGGTAAACGGCGGCGGTAACTATAACCGTCCTAAGGTAGCGAAATTCCTTGTCGGGTAAGTTCCGACCTGCACGAATGGCGTAACGATTTGGGCGCTGTCTCGACCACGGACTCGGCGAAATTGCAGTGTGAGTGAAGATGCTCACTTCCTGCGACAGGACGGAAAGACCCCGGGACCTTTACTGCAGCTTGGCATTGGAGTCTGGTGTGGCATGTGTAGGATAGGTGGGAGACTTGGAAGCAGCGGCGCCAGCCGTTGCGGAGTCAACGTTGAAATACCACCCTTGGCACATCGGGCTTCTAACCTCGGTCCGTTATCCGGATCAGGGACGGTGCCTGGCGGGCAGTTTCACTGGGGTGGTGGCCTCCCAAACTGTAACGGAGGCGCCCAAAGGTTCCCTCAGTCTGGTCGGCAATCAGACGACGAGTGTAAGGGCACAAGGGAGCTTGACTGCAAGACCTACGAGTCGAGCAGATGCGAAAGCAGGGCCTAGTGATCCTACGGCGGCATGTGGAAGCGCCGTGGCTCATCGGCTAAAAGGTACCCCGGGGATAACAGGCTAATCTTGCCCAAGAGTCCATATCGACGGCAAGGGTTGGCACCTCGATGTCGGCCCGTCGCATCCTGGGGCTGGAGCAGGTCCCAAGGGTCGGGCTGTTCGCCCGTTAAAGCGGTACGCGAGCTGGGTTTAGAACGTCGTGAGACAGTTCGGTCCCTATCCGTCGCAGGCGCAGGAGGTTTGAGGAGACCTATCCCCAGTACGAGAGGACCGGGATGGACGTACCTCTGGTGTGCCAGTTGTTCTGCCAAGGGCATTGCTGGTTGGCTATGTACGGCACGGATAAGCGCTGAAGGCATCTAAGTGCGAAGCCGGCTCCAAGATGAGACCTCCCACCGTTCGCGGGTAAGGCCCCTGGTAGAACACCAGGTTGATAGGCCGGATGTGGAAGCGCAGCAATGCGTTCAGCTGACCGGTACTAATCGGCCGAGGGCTTGAGAATCCAAACGTGAGTGCTCGCTATGGAGTGCTCGGGGTGCCGAGCACAGAAGGTTTCCGGTGGCGATAGCGGCGGGGAACCACCCGTTCCCATTCCGAACACGGAAGTTAAGCCCGCCAGCGCCGATGGTACTTGGGGTGTAGACCCCCGGGAGAGTAGGTCGCCGCCGGGATATTTCGGAGGGGCCGCCGCAGGGCGGCCCCTCGGCGCGTCCGGGGAGTGGCGCGACCCCGGTACCATGCCGCCGTGACTTCCCGCCGCAATCCCCGCAGCAGGCCCGTTCCGGGTTCGGCTCCCGAGGGGACGGGGCACAGTCGGGGAGGCCGGTCGGGCGGGCGTGACGCCGGGGCGGAGCGGGAGCGGTACCGGGGGAGCACCGGGGTCCCACGCGCCGGCTCGGGAGGGACGCTGCCGGGCTGGGTATCCGAGGAGTTGGCCCAGGTGACGGCCCGTAGCCGGGTGCCGGCGGCCGCGGCAGAGCTGGAGCAAGCCGCGGTGGCCTTCGTCGGCGGGCGTTACGCCAAGGCGCGCCACCACGCCGAGGAGGCGAAGGCGCTGGCCCCGCGGCTGCCGGCGATCCGCGAGGTGCTGGGCCTCGCCGCCTACCGGATGGGCCGCTGGGACCAGGCGCTGACCGAGCTGCGCACCTACCGGCGGCTCAGCGGCGACACGGCCCATCTGCCGGTGGAGATGGATGTCCTGCGCGCCCTGGACCGGCCGGAGGAAGTGGAGGCGGCCCACGCCCTGCTGCGGCGGCTCGGGGGAAGCCCGGCGACCCTGGACGAAGGCAAGGTGGTGTACGCCTCGTACCTTCTGGACCGGGACCGGGCCCGCGAGGCCTGGGAGCTGGCCCGCCCTTCGTCCTTGAAGGCGAGTCCCTCCGACGGCGACCTGCGGGTCTGGTATGTAGCGGCCCGGGCGGCGGCCCGGCTGGGCGACCGCTCTGCCAGCCGGCGCCTCTACCAGGCCATCGTGGACGCCGACCCCGGCTTCCCCGGCCTGAACGAGCTCGAGGCCGCGCTGTAGGCGGTCAGTCGGCGGCCTGCCGCTGGTCGAGCCAGCGGCGGATCCCGGCGGGCTGCATGGCCCAGAAGGTGTGGTCGTCGTACTTGGCGATCTCGTCCTCCGCGGCGCCGCGCGAGCGGTGGCGGGCCACGGCCCAGTCACGATAGGCGGCGGCGGGATCGTCGCCCGCGGCTGCCGCCTCGACCCAGGCGACGGCTTCCCACATGTGACGCTCGGCTTCGTCGAGGGCGCGCGCCGGGTCCGGGTGGGGCCCGAAGTGAGCCAGCCCGAGGAAGGCCGGCCGGCGGGCGGCGATGCGACGCAGTTGCTCGGTGGTGAGGATCGGGTCGAAGTCCGGGGGTGGCGTGTCGGGCTGGACGACGTGGCCGTGGGGGAAAGCCACTCCTATCTCATCGCCGACCAGGCACGCCCCGGTCTCGGCCTCCAGGTAGACGAGGTGGTGCTTGGCGTGGCCGGGGGTGTACATGACCTCGAGGGAGCGGGCCCCTCCCAGCGGAAGCCGGTCGCCCTCGTCGAGGACGACGAGGCGCCCGGGGTCGAGGGGCTGCATAGGGCCCCAGTCGCGGCGCATCCCCTCCTCACCGTAGATGCGGGTGGCCGAGGCGAGCAGCCGGGAAGGGTCGACCAGATGGGGAGCTCCCTTGGCGTGGACCGCCACCCGGGCACCCGGGAAGCGCGCCGCGAAGTGGCCCGCGCCCCCGGCATGGTCGAGGTGGATGTGGGTGACGGCCAGGGTCCCCACGTCGTCGATGCCGAGGTGGTCGAGGGCGTCGAAGAGGTGGCCGATGGAACTCGAGGGCCCGCATTCGACGAGAACCCGCTCGGGGGTGTCGAACAGGTAGCACGCCAGGCGCTCGGGCTTGTCGTGCATGAAGGCGTCGATGAGGTACAGGTCGTGCCCCAGTGGGGTCACCGCGACTTCGGGCATGGCCCGGAGGTTACCCGGGCCCGGTGCTGCGGAGGGGACGGGGCACCGGGGCGTCTCTCCACTGCGGTCCGGGCGCTTCGTGTCACTCGCGACCCGTACCTTGAAGCTCATCCCCCCTTCCCCGGAAAGGTGCCGCTTTGGACCTGAACCTCGTAGTGCTGTGCGGCCGCCTGGCCGCCCCGGTCGAGATCCGCCAGTTCGAGAGCGGTAGCCGCCTCGCCCGCTACCTCGTCACGGTCCGCTCCGAGGAGCCGCGCCGCGTGGATGTCGTCCCGGTGACGCTGTGGGATCCGCCGGCCGACCTGGTGGACGCCGAGCCCGCGCCCGGGCAGGCGGTGTGGGTAGCCGGGTCGGTGCAGCGCCGCTTCTGGAGCGGCGCCGAGGGGCGGCGGAGCCGGCTGGAGGTGGTGGCCGACCAAGTGTGCCTGCGCCCGGCGCTGGGGGAGTGAGCCGGGGGGCGGAGCGGGCTACCCCCCCGCCGGGTCCATGAGCCCCCAGCGGCGCCGGATGGCCCGGTCCAGGGTCCCGAACACCAGGGAGTCGACGGCGATGCCGATGACCAGGATGATGACCATCGTGGCCATCAGCCAGGGGCCGTCGGCCAGTTCGCGGGCGTTCTGCAACTGCTCCCCCACGGAGTGGCGGTTGGCGATGATCACCAGGAGCTCGCCGGCCATCAGGCTGCGCCACGAGAAGGCCCAGCCCTGCTTCAGGCCCATGAGAAAGGCGGGAAGTGAGGCGGGCAGGATCACGTGCCGGTAGAGGGCCAGGTCGCGGGCGCCCAGCACGCGGCCGGCTCTCAGCATGAGCGGCGGGATGTGGTCGGTGCCGGCGATGAGGCCGTTGGCAATGGCGGGAGCCGCGCCGAGCACCATCACGAACATGATGGCTCCCTCCGTCGGCTTGAAGAGCAAGATCGCCAGGGGGAACCAGGCGATGGAGGGCATGGTCTGCAGGCCGGTGATCAGCGAGCCCACGGCGCTGCGCAGGACGGCGATCCGCGAGACCAGGCCGCCTATCACCACGCCCACCAGGGTCGCCAGGGCAAACCCCAGGAACGCCCGGCGCATGGTGATGCCGATGGCGGCGAGCATCGTGCCGTCGGCCAGGCGGTCGCCCAGTTCCTTGAAGACGGTGAACGGGCTGGGGAGGACGTACTCCGGCTTCCACCCCGACCACACCACCGTCTGCCACAGCAGCAGGGCGATGGCGAGTGCGGCCAGCTTCGGCCATGCGGCGTTCCAGAGGCGGCGGGCTCGGGAGGCGCGGGCCGCCACCGGCATCTCGAGGGCGTCGAGGCCGGTGACCTGCTCGGTGAGGGTCTCACGCATGGCCATGGCGGCGCACCTCCAGGCTCAGTCTCTCGGTGATCTGCCCGGCCAGGGCCGAGACGGCCGGGGTCTCGATGCGGCGGGGCCGGGGGATGTCGACGTCGAAGGAGGCGGCCACGCGTCCGGGGCGGGAGGTGAGGACCAGCACCCGGTCGGCCAGGCGGACGGCCTCGCGCACATTGTGGGTGACGAAGAGCGCGGTGAACCGGCGGTCCGTCCACAGGCGCTCCAGTTCGGCGTGGAGCAGATCCCGGGTCATGGCGTCCAGCGACCCGAAGGGCTCGTCCATGAGCAGCACATCGGCGTCCTGAGCCAGGGCCCGGGCCAGGGCGACGCGCTGGCGCATGCCCCCGGAGAGCTCGTGGGGGCGCCTGGTGGAGAACCCCTCCAGGTGGACCATCTCCAGCAGGGAGGCGACCAACTCGGGCCGCTCCCGCCGGGGCACCCCGCGCAGGCGCAGGGCCAGTGAGACGTTGCCGGCCACGGTGAGCCAGGGGAACAGGGCGGCTTCCTGGAACATCAGGGCAGTGCGGCCTTCGACTTCCAGGGTTCCGGAGGTGGGGGAGTCGAGCCCGGCCAGCAGGTGGAGCAGGGTGCTCTTGCCGCACCCGGACGCCCCGACGAGGCACACGAAGCGGCCCCGATCGACCTCGAGATCGACGCGGTCGAGTGCCTGGACGGCGGCCGGCCCGTGCCCGAACACCTTGGACACCCCGGCGACCTGCAACACCGGACGTTCGAGGCGGGCGACCGGCGCGGCGAGGGGTTGCGACGGGGTGATCACAGCCCGGCCACCGGCTCCTCGCCGGCCGCCGCGAGCAACCGGTTGAGGATGTCGAGGGCGTAGATGCCCGTGAGATCCACCGGGTCGAGGAGTCCCGCCGCGACGGCGTCGTCCTTCGACCCGACCAGCGACGAGGCGATCGGGTCCCAGGTGAAGGTCAGGTTCTGCCAGGCGCCGGCGATGGTCTGGTCTGCCAGGCGGGCCCCGGTGATGGCCTCGATGCCGTCGTTCGTGATCCGCTGGGCTTCCTCCGGGCTCTGCTGCACGAACTCCAGGGCCGCCAGATAGCCCTCCAGGAACCTCTCCACGATCCCGGGGTTCTGTTCCAGGAACTCGGTTCGCACGATGAGATGGGTGGTCACGTAGAGCCCATCGGGCCAGAGGTCGCGCTCGTCCACCAGCACGACGCCGCTGCCTTCCAGGATGAGGCGGGTGGCCCAGGGCTCGGGCACCCAGGCGCCGTCGATGTCCCCGGCGCGGAAGGCATTCAGCGTGTCGGCGTTCGACTGGGGCCGGATCGAGACGTCGCCGCCGCCGGCCGTGTCGGCGGACAGGCCTTGGGTGATGAGCCACGCCCGAAGCGCCACGTCCTGGGTGTTGCCCAGTTGCGGGGTGGCGATGGTGGCCCCGGCCAGATCCTGGGGAGTAGTGATCCCGGGGCGGACGACCAGGAAGGCGCCGCCGGAGGTGGAGCCGGCGATGATGCGGATGGCCTCGCCGTCGGACTGGGCGAAGCCGTTGATCGCCGGATTGGGCCCGATGAAGGACATGTCGAGGCCCTCGGCGAACATCGCCTGGATCACGTCGGGCCCGGCGTTGAAGTACTGGACCTGCAGGTCCACGTCCTCGCCCAGGGCCTCGGCGAAGAAGCCCTGGGCGTCGCCGACGATGGCCGGGGCGTGGGTGACGTTGGGGAAGTAGCCCAGGCGAACGGTGGTCGCTTCGCCACTTTCGCCTCCCCCGCAGGCGGCCACGAGCAGGGAGGCGAGGGCCGCGAGACCGAGGCGGCGCAGAAGGGTTCCGGTCATCTGGTGGGCGTCCTCCTGAGAGAGTTCACATCAAATCCAATTGCACTAGTCAGATTAGTCGGCAATCACCCTAGTGGGCTTGAGGGGATGGGCAGAACCGCAGGTGCGGGGAGGTCTGCGGGCTCTAGTAGGGGGGCCAGGGAACGGACTGGCGGTCGCGAGGCGGCTGCGGATGCCGGGGACGGCGCAGCAGTGCCCGCACCCGGCGCTGCAGCGCAGCAGCCTCAGGGGCGCCCAGGTGGGCGGCGACGGCGGCTGCCAGGCCGCCGGCCAGGGCGGCGGTGAGCTGCTCGAGGGCGGCCACGAGGGTGGACGGCACCGGCAGGCCGGCGAACCCCCACAACACGGTCCGTAGCTTGGGCTGGGGGTGGAAGGTGAGGCCGTGGTCGATGGCCCAGAGATGGCCGGTGCCGCCCTCCCGAATGAGGTGGCCCACCTTGCGGTCGGCGTTGTTGGTCACGAGATCGAGGACCGCGACCGGCCACAGCGAGTCGTCGGCCCTGGCCACCAGGGCGAGAGGGTCGAAGGCGGGATCCGGTTCCACGAAGTCCTGCACCGTTCCGGGGCCCAGCGGTCCGTCTCCCCAGCGGGTGTCTGGGACCAACTCGAGGCCCATGGCCCGGGCGACGCAGAAGGTGAGCACTTCGCGGGCGGCCAGGGTCTCGGGGGCGAAGTCCCAGAGGGGGCGGATCCCGGCTGTCGGCCGGTAGACGACCAGGGCCCCGGCGGCGCGGCCGAGCAGGGTCAGGTTGGAGGCGGCGGCGAAGCGCCCGAGCAACTCGTCGACCATCAGGGGCGGGTCGGCGGTCACCGGCGGCGCCGGTCCCCGTTCCCTCCCGGGCAGGCATGGCCATCGGGATCGACAGGAAGCCCGCACAGGCGGCAACGAGGCCGGCCGGCGGCGACCACGGCCAGGGCCTGCCGGGCCATATCGGCGAAGGCCTCGGCCGCGACGGTGAAGGCCACGGGCTCGCTCTCGCCGTCGGGGGAGAGGAGCACCACCACCTCGCCTTCCTCGGCGCCCAGTCCGATCTCCGCGACGCGGAAGGCAGGGTCGCCGGCGGGGGCTGCGATGGCCCCGGCCGGAGCGGCGGGGCTCGCTTCCCTCCCGAGCAGTTCCAGGCCGTGGGCGGCGAGGGCGGAGAGTTGCTCCTTCTCGAGCAGGAACCACTCTGGGCCCCCGTCGCCGTCGATGTCGAGAAAGAAGGTGCGCTTGCCGGGTGGCCCCATGGCTCCGGCGGCGATGCGGCGGACGCGTCCCAGGGAGCGCATCAGATGCCCTCGGCCGTGAGGCCGACCACCGGGACCCGGGCCGGTCCGTCGGCCGGCAGGTCGACGGTGGTGGCCGAGGGCGCGGCAGGGGCGAGGCGGGGGAAGCAGTCGAGGGGCATGCCCAGGTAGTGGGCCAGAGCGGTGGCGATCACATCGCAGTGGGTGACCAGGGCGATGGTGCCCTCCGGGTGGGCCGCGGCCAGATCCTCGCAGGCGGCGACGGCGCGGGCCTGGACCGCGGCGAGGGCCTCGCCTCCCGGGAACCGGACCCGCGACGGCGCCGAGTGCACCCGGCGCCACAGGGGGCTGCGCCGGGCCGAGGCGAGGGTGCGGCCGGCGAAGTCGCCGTAGTCGGTGTCGGCGAGGTCGGCCCGCACCCGGGGGCGCAGGCCGTGCGGCGCCGCCACCACGGCGGCGGTCTGGCGGCAGCGCAGCGCCGGCGAGGTGTAGACGGCATCCAGGCGGGCAAGGGACAGCCGGCCGGCCAGGGCGGCGGCGGCCTCGCTGCCGGCCGGGGTGAGGGGTACCCCGGGCAGACGGCCGGTGAGGCGCTTGCCGGTCTCGGCCGTCGGCGCGTGGCGGATCAGGATGAGGCGGGTCACCCGGGGGAGCCTACCGCGGCGGGGTGGCCAGCACGGGCGGTAGCCTGGGCAGGTGCTGATCGGGCCCACGGAGTACTTGCAGATTGCCGTCGACCCGCTTCGCCTCGCCATCCTGGGCCGGGCGGCGGCGGGGCCCGTGGATGTCGACGCTCTTGCCGTCGAACTGCACGAAGACGCCCGCCGGGTGCGGCGAGAGGTGGGCCGCCTGGTAGAAGCCGGCCTTCTGGGCCGCGACTGGCGCCTCGACCGTGCCGCCCTGCGCCGCATCGCCCAGGCGCTGCGCGAGGAAGCGCCGGCGGACCCGGTGTTGCTGGCGGGGCCGTGGAGCGCCGACGAAGCGCGCGTGCTGGCTCAATGCTTCTCGGGGTCGCGCCTGGTCTCGCTGCCCACGGGGCATGGGAAGCGCCGGCTGGTGCTGGAGAGGCTCGTACAGGAATTCGAACCCGGGCTGCGTTACAGCGAACGCGAGGTGAACTCCACCCTGCAGGCCTTCTACCCCGACCACACCACCCTGCGCCGGTACCTGGTCGACGAGGGTTTCCTGACCCGGGCCGAGGGGCTCTATTGGCGAACGGGTGGCCGGGTGGAGCCCCCGCAGCCGGGGGAGGGTGCTTGAGGCCGGCCCCGGGATGCGAGCGAGGCGGCGGCCTGCCAGACTCGGGCGGCCATGGGTAGCCCACCTCCCGACTGGGCGGCCGACGCCGTCTTCTACCAGATCTACCCCGACCGCTTTGCCCGGTCGGCCCGGGTCCCCAAGGTGCCCCGGCTGGAGGAGTGGGATTCCCCTCCTACCCACCACGGCTACAAGGGCGGCGACCTTCTGGGGGTGGTGGAGCACCTCGACTGGCTGGCGGACCTGGGAGTCACCGCCCTGTACCTGAACCCGATCTTCCAGTCGGCCTCCAACCACCGGTACCACGCCTACGACTACTTCCGGGTCGACCCGATGCTGGGCGGCAACGAAGCTTTCGATGCGCTCATTGCTGCCGCCCACGGGAGAGGGATCCGCGTGGTGCTCGACGGGGTCTTCAACCACACGGGGCGCGGCTTCTTCCCCTTCCACGATGTGCTGGAGAACGGGGCCAACTCGCCCTACTTCGACTGGTTCACCGTCTACGGCACACCCGTCAACGCCTACGACCTGAGCCGGCCCCCCGGCTACGAGGCCTGGTGGCGGCTCCATGCCCTGCCCAAGCTCAACACCGCCAACCCCGTAGTGCGGGAGTACCTGATGGGCGTGGGGGAGCACTGGATCAGGCGGGGGGCCGACGGCTGGCGGCTCGATGTGCCCGAGGAGATCAAGACGCCCGGCTTCTGGGAGGAGTTCCGCGCCCGCGTTCGGGCGGTCAACCCCGAGGCCTACCTCGTCGGGGAGATCTGGCACCCCGCGCCGGAGTGGACGGCCGGGGGGACGCGCTTCGACGGGGTCATGAACTACGTGCTGACCGAAGCCATCCTTCGCTTCGCCGCGGGAGCCCGGATCGACCCTCAGGTGGTGGCGCCGGTGAGCCTGACCCTGCAGCCGGGGCTGGACGCTGCCGGATACGGCGAGGCAATCGACCGCCTGCTGGCCACCTACCCCGAGGCGTCTCATCGGGCCAACCTGAACCTGCTCGGGTCACACGACACTCCCCGCGTCCTGAGCATGGTGGGGGAGGATCGGGACTCCGTGGTCCTGTCGGCGTTGCTCATGTTCACCTTCATCGGGGCTCCTTGCGTCTACTACGGCGACGAGGTCGGGATGAGGGGCCACCACGATCCCGGCGCCCGCGCGGCTTTCCCGTGGGAGTGGCCCGACAACTGGGACCGGGAGATCCTGGAGGCGTTCCGGAGCCTGGCCGCCCTGCGCCGGGAGCACCCGGCCCTCCGGCGAGGGATCTATCGCCACCTGGCCAGCGCGGGATCGCTCTATGCCTTTTCGCGCGAACTGGCCGACGAGGTCGTGGTCGTAGCAGTCAACGCCGGCACGGAGGAGAGCGCAGTCACCGGCGAGGCGCCGGGGGCCGAATCGCGGACGGCGCTCCGCGCCTGGGGCCGGGGGGAGGCGGTGCTGGAGGGAGGGGCTCTCACCCTCCGGGTGCCCGGGAGATCCGGCGCGGTCTGGACGCTGTGGTGAGGCTCAAGTGGACATTGAGGGCCGGGTCGGGCGGGGCTCGATCGAGCGTACAAGGTTGGGGCCCCGGTCTCGACCGGGAGTCGAGGGTGATCCGGGCGCCCCGGCCGGTGGCTCGCGGGAGGCGGCCGTGACCGCGACGAAGCCGGTGAGGGCCGGGGTCGATGGAGCGGTGCCGGAGCGCAGCGTCGTGCTCCTGTTGGTCAATGGGCGCCGGCACGACCTGGAGGTAGGCCGTGACCTGGAGGTTTGGATGTCCCTGGGGCACGTCCTGCGGGAGCGGCTGGGCCTGACCGGGCTGAAGTTGGCGTGCGCCGAGGGGGCCTGCGGCGCCTGCACCGTCATCATGGATGGGAAGGCGGTGCTGTCCTGTCTGGTGCTGGCGGTGGCCGCATCGGGGCACGAAGTCGTGACCATCGAGGGCCTCGACGCCGACGACGCGGTGGTGCGGGCGTTCGCCGCGCAGTGCGAGCCGGGATTCGGGACGGCGCTGCAGTGCGGGTACTGCACTCCCGGCTTCGTGATGACGGCGCGCGCCCTGCTCGATCACCAGGCGCGGCCCGGGCCCGGCGCGGTGGCCGAGGCCCTGGGCGGCAACATCTGCCGGTGCGGCTGCTACGCCGGCATCGCCCGCGCCGTGCAGCACGCCGCCGACGGCGACGTGGGGGCCCTGCCGTGAGCGAGTCCTTCGCCCCGCGGGTGCCCCGGCGCTTCATCGGCGGCTACCGGCCGCGTATCGATGCCTTGGAGAAGGCGTCGGGGCGGGCGCTCTACGCCGACGACGTGACCACCCGGGAGCGCTTCCCCAACCTGCTGCACGCCCGGGTCCTGCGCAGCCCGCATCCTCATGCCCGCATCCGGGGCCTCGACCTCTCCCGAGCCGCGGCACTGCCCGGGGTGGTGGACATCCTGACCTACGCCGACCCCGAAGTGGCCGGCCTCAAGCCGACCAGCGCCGGGTGGACCGACGGTGTGGACACCGTCTCCTACGACCGGATGATGTGGCGGCGCTTCCGCGACCGCCGGGTCCTGGATGGCCACGTCCGCTGGGTCGGCGATGAGGCCGGCGTGGTGGTCGCCGCCGAGAGCGAGGCGGCGGCCGAGGAGGCGCTGCGCCTGATAGCGGTGGACTGGGAGGTGCTGCCGTTCGTCCTCGATCCTCTCGAGGCGATGCGGCCCGGCGCTCCGGCGGTTCACCCCGAGGTGGCGCCGGGCAACGTCCTCCCGGCGGACGAAGTCGGCGGTCCCGATGTCTTCCTGGACAAGGGCGACGCCCTGGCCGCGCTGGGCGAAGCCGAGGTGGTGGTCGCCGGCACCTCGGTCTATCACAACGCCAACCAGGGCGCCCTGGAGAACTGGACCTGCCTGGCCCGGTGGGAGGGTGACACCCTCACCATCTGGTCGAACTCCTACGAGGCCGATCAGACCCGCATGCACCTCAGCCAGATGCTGGAGATCCCCCTCTCGCGGGTGCGGGTGATCTCGCACTACGTCGGCGGGCAGTTCGGCCGCAACGACACCGGCGACCAGCCGTTCTACCTGTTCACCGCCCTGCTCGCCCGGCGCACCGGGCGGCCGGTGAAGTTCCGCCACAGCCGCCGCGAGGCCTTCCACGACTCCCGCCAGCCGATCATCTACGAAGGGTGCCTGGGGGCGCGGCAGGACGGCACGATCACCGCGCTCGCCTTGAAGGGGACCGGCAACGTCGGGGCCTACGCCGACCACTCGGTCTTCGCCCTCAAGTACGCCCCCGCCGAGGTCGCCGAGGTCTGCTTCGCCCACATCCCCAACGTGAGGATGGAGGCCTACGGCGTCTACACCAACAAGTTGCCGGGCTGCATGATGCGCGGGGTGGGCAACTCCCAGCTCAACCTGATCCTGGGGCATCTGGTGGACCTGCTCGCCGAGCGCCTCGGTGTGGATCCCCTGGAGCTGGCGGTGCGCAACTTCGGCCACCGCTGGGAGGCCCTGCCGGATCGGAGCCTGGAGGCGGTGCTGGCGGCCGGCGCCCGCCGCATCGGATGGCGGGAGAAGCGCCACGCCCCCGGCGGCGGCGCGGAACTGCCCGGAGGGCGGCGGCGCGGCGTCGGCTTCTCCTTCCACCCGGGGTGGCACGCCGAATGGCAGGAGCTGCGCCGGGGGGAGATCCAGGTGAGCCTGCGCCTCAACCCCGACGGGACGGTGCTGCTCGATGCCCCGACGGTGGAGACCGGCACCGGGTCGAACACCTGCAACGTGCTGGGCTGCGCCGAGGCGCTGGCCTTCCTGGGCATCACTCCGGAGGACATCACCTGGGTGGCGGTGGTGGACACCGAGCGGGGCCTCAAGGACACCGTGCAGACCGACTCTTCGGTTTCGTTCCTGCAGTCGGAGGCGCTGGTGGACACGGCTCGGGAGCTCAAGGCGCGGGTGCTGGCGGCGGCGGCCCGGCAATGGCAGGCGGACCCCGCCGACCTCGACATCGCCGACGGCCGCATCTTCCGCCGGGACGCGCCCGAGGCGGGGGTCGGCTTCCGCTCCGTGCTTTGGCAGGGCGACCTGGTGCCCATCGTGGTCACCACCAGCCGCCGCCCGGCCGGTGAAGAGACCGGGGTTCCCTACCTGGCCGCTTTCGCCGAGGTGGAGGTGGACACCGCCACCGGCCGCATCGAAGTCCTGGAGCTGGTGGTGGTCAACGACTGCGGGACCGTCATGTACGCCTCGGGCGCCGAGGCACAGCAGATCGGCGGGCAGTGCGCCGGAGTGGGGGAGACGCTCACCGAGGAGATCGTCTACGACCGGGGCACCGGGGTGCCGCTCAACTTCAACTGGGTCGACTACCACATCCCGACGCTGCCCGACATGCCGCACATCACGCCGGTGCTGCTGGAGGAGTGGCGCGGAGCGGGGGAGTACGGCGCCTGCGGCATCGGCGAAGGGGTGCTGACCTGCACCCCGCGGGCGATCCTCAACGCCGTCTACCAGGCGATCGGGGTGCGGCTGGACGAGATCCCGCTGACCCCGCAGAAGGTCCTGACTGCCCTGGAGAGGGCGTAGCGGTGGAGCTGAGCCCCTTCACCTACGTTCGGCCCGGCTCCCTGGAGGAGGCGTCCGCACTGCTGGCGGCGGGGCCGCAGGCCGGGGTCGCTCTCGCCGGGGGCACCGACCTGCTGGGAGTGCTGCGGGACCACATCCACCCCGACTACCCGGGTGTGCTGGCCGACCTGAAGGCCCTCCCCGGGCTGGCAGGCATCTCGGCCGGGGCGGGGGGGCTGCGCCTGGGGGCCCTCGCCACGCTGGACGAGGTGGCCGGGTCTCCGACGGTGCGGTCCGTCTGGCCGGCCCTGGCGGCGGCGGCGGCCGCGGTCGCCTCGTCTCAGATCCGCAACATGGCCACCGTGGGTGGGAACATCTGTCAGGAGCCGCGCTGCTGGTACTACCGGCACCCCGAGAACCGGTTCTACTGCTCCCGCAAGGGCGGCAACGGGTGCCCGGCGGTGATGGGGGAGAACCGCTACCACTCCGTGTTCGGGGCCATGCGCGCCATCGACCCGCCCTGCTCTCGGGAGTGCCCCGCGCACATCGACATCGCTGCTTACCTGAGCCTGGTGCGGGCCGGGGACCTGGACGGCGCCGCCGCCCTCGTCTTGCAGCAGAACCCGCTGCCGGCGATCACCGGGCGGGTCTGCCCCCACTACTGCGAGATGGGCTGCAACCGGGCGCACTGGGACGGGGCGGTGTCCGTGCGGAGCATCGAGCGCGGGATCGGCGAGCACGCCCTCGAGCAGCCCCGGCGCTTCTACCGGGCGCCGCGGCGCCGCAGCGGGAAGCGCGTGGCCGTGGTGGGCTCGGGCCCCGGCGGGCTGTCGGCCGCCTACTTCCTGCGGCGCCTGGGGCACGAGGTGACGGTGTACGAGGCCCTTTCGGAGGCGGGGGGCATGCTGACTTACGGGATCCCCGCCTACCGGCTGCCCGGCGAGGTGGTGCGCCGCCAGGTGGCCGCCCTTGAGGGCATGGGCATCGCCTTCCGCTTCGGGGCGCGGGTGGGGGCGCCCGGGCTGTCGCTGCGCACGCTGCGGGCACGCCACGACGGAGTGTTCCTGGCCAGCGGCTCCTGGGTGCAGAGGCCTCTGGGCCTGCCCCATGAGGACCTGCTCACCAGCGGCCTGGCCTTCCTGCGGGGGATCCGCGAGGGGACGGTGACCTCGGCCGGGCGGCGGGTCCTGGTGATCGGCGGGGGCAGTGTGGCCCTCGATGTGGCCATCTCGGCGCTGCGCCTCGGTGCCGGGGAGGTCACCGTCGCCTGCCTCGAGCAGCGCGAGGAGATGCCGGCCTTCCCCGAGGACGTGGAGCAGGCCCTCCGGGAGCGGGTGCAGATCATGCCGGCCTGGGGGCCGCATCGAGTCCTCGTTCGGCGGGGAGCCCTCGCCGGGATGGAACTGGCCCGCTGCACGCAGGTCTTCGACGCCGCCGGCCGGTTCGCTCCGATCATCGAGGCGGGGGAGCGCTTGACAGTCGCCGCCGACCAGGTGGTGCTGGCCATCGGCCAGGGCCCCGACCTGGGGTACGCCCGTGGAGTGCCGGTGGCGGCCCGCGGGTTGCTGGCGGCGGATTCCGAGACGGGGGCGACCGGCTTGCCGGGGGTGTTCGCCGGGGGTGACGCCACCGGCGGCGCAGCCACGGTGGTGGCGGCCATTGCGGACGGGCGGCGCGCCGCCCTCGCCCTCGATCGATACCTGGGCGGAGCGGGGATCTTGGCGGGGGAGAGGTCCGGGCGTGGCGGGGAGTTCCTCGACCTCAACCCGGCTTCGTGGGTGTCATCGCCGCCGGCAGTTGCGGCCGAGCGGCCGCCCGGCGAACGCAGCCTGGCAGCCGAGGACCGTGCCGCCTTGCCCTGGTCCACTCTCGACGCCGAGGCGCGGCGCTGCTTCAACTGCGGCGGCTGCGTGGCGGTCAACGCGGCCGACCTGGCCCCGGTGCTGGTGGCGCTGGGCGCCAGGATCCACACCACGCGGCGGCGAATCCCGGCGGAGGAGTTCTTCGGCGTCGGGGCGCGGGCAACGACGGTGCTGGCCGCCGGTGAGTTGGTGCGGGAGGTCGAGGTGCCGCGCCCCGCCCCGGGCACCCGGCAGTGCTACCTGAAGTTCCGCACGCGGCACTCCATCGATTTCCCCATCGCCGGGGTTGCCGCGGTGGCGACCCTCTCCCGCGGGGTGGTGCGCTCTGCCCGTCTGGCGCTGGGGGCGGCGGCGCCGATCCCGCTGCGGGCGACCGGGGCCGAGGAGTACCTGGTCGGCCGGCGCCTCGATCCCGCGACGGTGGTCGAGGCGGCGAGCCGGGCCGTGGCCGACGCCGCCCCTCTGGGGGAGAACCGCTACAAGGTGGCCATCCTGCGGGCCCTGGTGGAGCGGGCCCTGGAAGCGCTGGCGACCTGAGGGGTTGCGCCGAAAGGCCGCAGCCCCTCGCCGGACGCCGGCCGGCGGTCGGGTGGCATCCGGCCCTGAGGCGAGCCTCCCCGACGCGATAGGGTGGCCACTCATGACCGACATCCTCGCCCCCGGACCGGACGGCCGCCTGCGCTGCTGGTGGGGGGTGGGCGGCGGCGAGGCCTACCTCCGCTACCACGACCAGGAGTGGGGACGGCCGGCGACCGACGATCGGCATCTGTTCGAGATGCTCGTGCTCGAAGGCTTTCAGGCCGGCCTGTCGTGGGCGACCATCCTGCGCAAACGGGAGGCCTTCCGGGCCGCCTTCTCCGGCTTCGAGATTCCGCGCGTGGCGGCCTTCGGCGAGGAGGATGTGGCCCGTCTGCTCGGCGACGCCGGCATCGTCCGGCATCGAGGCAAGATCGAGGCGGCCGTCGGCAACGCCCGCCGGGCACTGGAGGTCGAGGCGGAGTTCGGCTCGCTGGCCGCCTACTTCCGACCCCACACCGTGACCCCGGGTGCGGCGCCGCAAGCCATCGCCGACCTCCCTGCCGAGACGGAGGGGTCGCGCTTGCTGAGCCGCGATCTCAAGCGGCGCGGCTTCTCCTTCGTGGGGCCCACCATCGTCTACTCCTTCATGCAGGCGGTGGGCCTGGTGAACGACCACGCCGCCGGCTGTGCGATGCAGGCGGAGGCCGAAGAGGCGAGGGCCGCGATGGCGGCCGGGCGGAGGCCGGCGTGACCGGGGGCTTCGCCACCGCCAGCGGGGTCCACCGCCTGGATGAGATCACCTGGTCCGGGGAGATCCAGCCGGACTGGGACATCGGCGGCAAGGCGGACGGAGGCTACGTCCTGGCCATCGCCGCCCGGGCCGCGGCCGAGGCGGCGGGGCGGCCCGACCCGGTCACCATCACCGCCCACTTCCTCTCGCCGGCGACCCCGGGTCCGGTGCGGATCGAGGCGCGGGTGCTGCGCCGGGGGCGGCGCTTCGCCACAGTGCAGGCCACCCTGACTGCTGCCGGGGTGCCGGTGCTGGCCGCGCTGGGGAGCTTCGCCGAGCTCGGGCCGTTCGACGGCCCGGAGCGGGTCGACGCCGGGCCGCCGGACCTGCCCCCTCCGGAGGCGTGCTTCCTGCTGCAGCCGACCGAGACCTTCCCGCCTCCGTTCATGGGACGGGTGGAGCTGCGACTGCACCCAGAGGAGGTGCCCTTCGCCGCGCCGGTGGGGCCGCCGCGGGTGAGCGGGTGGTTCCGCTTCCCCGGGGAGGAGGCCGTGGACGTGCTCGGCCTGCTGGTAGCGGTCGATGCCTTCCCGCCGACCGTGTTCCGTGCCGGCCTGCCGGTGGCCTGGACCCCGACCCTGGAGCTCACCGCCCACATCAGGGCCCGGCCTGAGCCGGGATGGCTGCGCTGCGCCTTCACCACCCGGTTCATCACGGGGGGGTTCCTGGAGGAGGACGGGGAGGTGTGGGACGCCTCCGGGCGCCTGGTGGCCCAGTCGCGCCAGCTGGCCCTGGTGCCCCGGGGCTAGAGGCGGGGCGGCCCGGCCGACACGTATTCGGGCCAGTACTCGTAGGGGCGCAGGGGCCAACCGATCGACTCCATCCACCAGGTGGCCCCGGCCTCTGCCGGGTCCGACAGGCTGCCGCCCACGGCCACCTCGAAGGGGGCCGCCGGATCCCGGTGCTCCCGGATGTAGGCCAGGATCCCGGCCACTTCGGCGGCGGCCGGGGGCCGGAAGTCCATCTCGGGGTCCTGCACCAGGGGGACCACGCCATCCCAGCGGGCCGCCCTGCGGAAGGGCCGGCGGCGGGGCCACATGCTGCCCACCCAGATGGGGATGCGCGGCTGCTGGAGGGGCGCCGGCAGGAACTGCGTGCCCTTGATGTGGTAGTGCTCACCCTCGAAGGAGAAGGGCTTGCCGGACCATAGGCCGGTGAGGACCGTGAGGCCTTCGTCGAGTTGGGCGGCTCGCACCCGGTCGTCCCCGCAGTCACCCAGGTCGGCGAAATCCACATCGGGGGGCCACCCGATGCCCACTCCCAGGACGAGGCGCCCCCGCGACAAGTGGTCCAGGGTGACGGTCTGACGCGCCAGGGTGGTGGGCCGGCGGCGGGGGAGGGGAGTGACCAT
>JALOLI010000056.1 GCA_025456165.1 Acidimicrobiia bacterium
CGGGAACCAGCAGAAGGTGGTCATCGCCAAGGCCCTGGCCACCGACCCGAAGGTGCTGCTCCTCGATGAGCCCACCCGCGGCATCGACATCGGCGCCAAGTCCGAGATACACCACTTCATCCGGGAGCTGGTGGACGAGGGCATGGCCGTGGTCATGGTGAGCTCGGTGCTGCCCGAACTGCTCCAGGCCTCCGATCGGATCATGGTGATGAAGGCAGGGCGCACTGTGGCCGAGCTCGAGGCGCGTGCCGCCACTGAGGAGGAGGTGACCCGCCATGCCTTCCAAGGGTGAGGCCATCTGGGCGCCGGACCTGCTGGAGGGGCAGGTGGCGCTGGTCACCGGGGCATCCGGGGGGATCGGAGAGGCCATCGCCCGGATGCTCGACCAGGCCGGGGCGAGTGTGGCTTGTGTGGCCGGGCGCAACCTGGCCAAGGCGCAGGAGCTGGCGGCGACGCTGGAGCACCCGTCACTGGCGCTCTCTTGCGACGTGACCGACGAGGTCTCGGCGAAGGCCACCGTTGCGGAGACCGTCGCCAAGCTGGGGCGGCTCGACATCTTGGTGAACAACGCCGGGATCATGTACGAGCTGACCCTCGAGGACACCGACCTCGAGCACTGGCAGAAGACGCTCGACTCCAACCTGACCTCCAATTACCTGTTCTGCCGGCTGGCGAAGCCCCACCTGCTGGCCTCGGGGCGGGGCTGCGTGGTGATCATGGCTTCGCGCCTCGGGGTCACCGGCTGGGCCGGGGCCGCTGCCTACGCCGCCACCAAGGCCGGCCTCTACGGGCTGATGAAGTCCCTGGCCCGCGAGTGGGCCCCGCACATCCGGGTGAACGCCGTGGCCCCGGGGCCGATCACCTCGCCGATGACCGACGTCTACTCGAGCGATCCCGAGTGGATGCGCCGCAAGACCGCGACCATTCCCATGGGCCGCCTGGGGCGGCCGGAGGAGGTCGCCGCGGCCACGGTGTTCCTCGCCTCCGACAAGGCGAGTGGGTTCCTCACCGGCCAGACGATCCACCCCAACGGCGGGGGGGCGATGGTATGAGGTGCCACGGCGGCTCGCAGCCGAGGAAGATCACCGCAGATGAGGCCGCCCGGCTGGTCCCCGACGGGGCGACGCTGGCCATCGAGGGCTCCGGAGGCGGGGTGGTGGAGCCCAGCGCCCTGCTCGAGGCTTTGCGCGACCGATTCGCTCAGACCGGCACCCCGACGGGCCTGACCGTCGTGTTCGCCAGCGGCCTGGGCGACCGGGTGAGCACCGGGGCGGACCACCTGGCACACCCCGGCCTCTTGAAGCGGGTGGTGGCCGGTCATTACGGCATGTCGCCCCGGCTGGCCGGCATGGCCGAGGGGGGGGAGGTCGAGGCCTACAACCTGCCCCAGGGGGTCATCGCCCAGCTGTACCGCGAGGTGGCCGGGGGGCGTCCGGGGGTGGTCACCCGCACCGGCCTCGGCACCTTCATCGACCCGCGCGATGCCGGGGGCCGCCTGAACTCCCGCACCACCGAGGACCTGGTCGAAGTCGTGCAGCTGGCCGGCCGCGAGTGGCTGCTCTACCGCGCCTTCCCCATCGATGTGGTCTTCCTGCGCGGCACGACCGCCGACGAGCGGGGCAATCTCACCATCGAGCACGAGGCGGCCCGGGTCAACCTGACGGCGGCGGCCATGGCCGCCCGCAACTCGGGTGGCATCGTCGTGGCCCAGGTGGAGCGGGTCGCCCGCACCGGGACCCTGCCCGCGCAGGCGGTGGTGGTGCCCGGTCACCTGGTCGACTACCTGGTGGTCGTGCCCGACCAGTGGCAGACCGCCATCCACCGCTACAACCCGTCGTTCTCGGGGGAGGTGCGCGTCCCCCTCGACGACGCCGAAGTGCTGCCCCTCGACGAGCGGGCCGTCGTGGGACGGCGCGCCTTCCGCGAGTTGCCGCCCGGGGCCATCGTCAACCTCGGCGTGGGCATGCCCGACGCGGTGGCGGCGGTGGCCAACGAGCAGGGGGCACTCCACGACATCACGCTGACGATCGAGCAGGGACTGGCCGGCGGCATGCCGGCGCGCGGGGTCGTCTTCGGGGTGGCCTGGAACCCGGAGGCGATGATCGACCAGCCCTACCAGTTCGACTTCTACGACGGTGGGGGCCTGGACGTCACGTGCCTCGGATTCGCCGAGATCGACGCTTCCGGCAATGTGAACTCGTCGCGCATCGCCGGGCGGGTCTTCGGGGTGGGCGGGTTCGTCAATATCTCCCAGGGAGCGCGCAAGGTCGTGTTCTGCGGGACCTTCACCTCCGGCGGCCTCAAGGTGTCCATTGGGGACGGACGGCTCGAGGTGGTTTCCGAGGGCCGGCACCTGAAGTTCAAGGAACAGGTCACCCAGGTGACCTTCAACGGGCGCCGGGCGCTGGAGCAGGGGCAAGAGGTCGTCTTCGTGACGGAAAGGGCGGTCTTCCGCCTGACGCCCGAGGGCCTGGCCCTGGTCGAGGTGGCTCCGGGCATCGACATCCAGAAAGACGTGATCGAGTTGATGGATTTCGCCCCCATCGTGCGGGAGCCGGTCCCCTTGATGGACCCGGCCCTGTTCACCTAGGGCGCAGGCAGCGAGGAGAAGCATCCCCATGAGGACCAAGGCAGCAGTCACCTACGGCCTCCACCAGCCCTTCGTGGTGAAGGAAGTCGAACTGGACGAGCCCAAAGACGACGAGGTGCTGGTGCACCTGGCGGCTTCGGGCATCTGCCACTCCGACTGGCATTTCGTGGCCGGCGAGCAAGAGGTGAAGCACTGGCCGATGGTCCTGGGGCACGAGGGCGCGGGGATCGTGGCCAAGGTGGGAGCCAGCGTGCGCCACGTGAAGCCGGGCGACCACGTCGTCATGTCCTACCTGCCCTCGTGCGGGAAGTGCTACTGGTGCATTGCGGGGCACTCCAACCTCTGCGACGAGGGGGCCGAGACCCTCAGCGGCCCGCAACTCGAGGGCACCTTCCGGATGCACGACGACGACGGGACCGACATCGGCCAGGCCCTCTTCGTTTCCACTTTCAGCGAGTGGACCGTGGTGCCCATGCACTCCGTCGTGAAGGTCTTCGACCACTACCCGCTGCACCGGGCCTGCTTGACCGCCTGCGGCGTGGTCGCCGGCATCGGGACCGCCATCTACCTCGGGGACATCCGTCCCGGGGCAGTGTGCGCCGTGTGGGGCGTGGGCGGCATCGGCATGAACATCGTCCAGGGCTGCCGCCTGAAGGGGGCCCGGGCCATCGTGGCGGTGGACCTCGTCGACTGGAAGCTGGAGAAGGCCAGGGAGTTCGGCGCCACCCACACGGTCAACCCGTCGAAGCAGGACGCGGTGGCCTTCATCAACGACCTCAGCTGGGGCCGGGGAGCCGACAACACCTTCGAGGCGATCGCCACCCCCGCGACGATTGCCGATGCCCTGCGGGCCACCGGCAAGACCGGCACCTGTGTGGTCATCGGCCTGTCGCACTTCACCGATCCGGCAATCCCCTTCCCGCCGACCGACCTCGTGCTCTACCAGCGAACCCTGCGGGGCTCGCTGTACGGCGGGGCCAACCCGCACAACGACATCCCCAAGATGCTCCGCATGTGGGAGGACGGGAAGATCGACATCGACGGGCTGGTGACCAAGGAGTACCGGATCGAGGAGATCAACGAGGCCTACGCCGACCTCCTGGCGGGCAAGCTCCTCCGGGGCGTCATCCGCTACGACTGGGCGCGGTGATCGGATGGGCGAGGACACGCTCTACGCCGACTTCCTTCGCACCATACGGGAGTGGTGCGAGAACGAGGTCGCGCCGCGGGCTCGGGACATCGACGAGCGTTCGGCCTTCTTTCCCGACCTGCTGCGGCAGGGGGCGCAACTGGGCCTGCACGGGCTGATCTTCGACGACGCCGGCCGCATCGACCTGACCTACTTCGACCTGGCCCACGAGACGACCGAACTGGTGGCCTCGTACTCAGGGGCGGTCGCTCTCGGGCTTTGCATCGGGCGGCTCCATCCCTACCTGCTGGCCAAGTACGCCGAAGAGGCGGTGGCGGCGGCCTGGGTGCCGCGCCTGCTGAATGCCGAGGTCTTCGGAGCGTTCGCCATCTCGGAGCCCGACGCCGGCACCGACGTGCGGGGCATCACCAGCGTGGCCGTGCCCGACGGGGACGGCTACCGGCTCAATGGGGAGAAGGCCTGGGTCACCCAGGGCCCGGCGGCCGCGATGGCCATCGTGCTCACCAAGATCGGCAGCCGTGACCGCCGGGCGGACACCGGCGCTTTCGTGGTTCCCTTCGACACCCCCGGGGTCAGCGTGGGCAAGGACGAGCCCATGGCCGGGTTCCGGGGGATGCCGGGGTGCAACCTGGCCCTCAGCGACGTGTGGGTCCCCGCCGACCACCGCCTCAAGGTCGACGGGTTCAGGGGGATGATGGAGGGGGTCAACCTCTCCCGCATCGACGCCGCAGGATACGCGGTCGGCTTCCTGCGGGGCTGCCTGCGCCGGGCCGGGGCCTACGCCGCCGAGCGCAAGGCCTTCGAGGCCCCCATCGGCTCGCTGCAGGCGATCCAGTTGAAGCTGGGTCACATGGCCACCGACTACGCCGCCGCCCGGGCGCTGCTCGCTCAGGCGGTGCGCAGCTTCCAGTCCGGCGGGGGAGGCGATCCCATCCTGCTGGCCGAGGCCAAGCTCTTCGCCGCCGACGCCGCCATGCGCCACGCGGTCGAGGCGGTGCAGGTGTTCGGCGGCTACGGCATGCACCGCGACTACGAGATCGAGCGCCTGATGCGGGACGCCAAGATCACCCAGATCTTCGACGGCACCAGCGAGATCCTGGCGCTCACCGTGGGCCGAGATGTGGTCAGAGGCGCCGCAGCCTACTGACCCTGCCCGCCGCCCCCGGGGTGCCGGTTCCTCCCAACGGCACCCCGGGAGCGGACGCCTTTCCGATCCTGATCCTCAGCTGCTGAGGTGGGCCGGCCGATGGGCCGCCACCAGGCCGCGCAGCGCCTCGTGAAGGAGGGCGTTGGCGGCCACGATCTCGGCGGGGCGCGGCGGGCCGCCGGCGGTGTCGGTCACCCGGCCCCCGGCTTCGGTCACCAGCAAGATCCCGGCGGCCACGTCCCACGGCTGCAGGTTGAACTCCCAGTGGCCCTCGTAGCGGCCGCACGCCACCCAGGCCAGGTCGAGGCAGGCCGACCCGGAGCGGCGCACCCCCTGGGCTTCGGTGAGCACCGCGGCCACGGCGTCGGTGTAGACCCGGGCGTGGCGATGGCGGTCGTAGGGGAAGCCGGTTGAGAACAGCGCCCGGCGCAGGTCGCTCTGGGCCGAGACGGCAATGGGGCGGCCGTTGCTGTGGGCCCCACCGCCGCGAGAGGCAGTGAACTCCTCGGCGCGCAGCACGTCGATCACCACCGCGGCCGCCGGGCCGGCTTCGTCCTCGAGGGCGACCGACACGGCGCAGTGCGGGACACCGTGGAGGAAGTTCACCGTGCCGTCGAGGGGGTCTACCACCCAGCGCCGCCCTGCCCCGTCGCCGGCCGCCGCCCCGGCTTCCTCGCTGAGGACGGCGTCGCCGGGCCGGTGGCGGCGGATCACCGCCAGCACCGCCTCTTCGGCCTCCCGATCGGCGGCGGTGACCGGGTCGACGGCGCCCTTGAAGTCGGGCTCCAGGGAGTGCCCGAACCACCGGCGCACCACTTTGGACCCGGCCCGGGCGGCGGCGATAGCGACAGCGAGGTCGTCCACGCCGGGCACTGTAGGAGGCCCGGCGTCCCGGCGTCCCGGCGGCGTGGGCCGCACGGCCGGCCGGGCCGGTCCGGCGGGGGGGCCCGCCGGGACCGTTGCCGTAGTCGGGCACTAGCCTCCTGCGGAATGCAGTTGGCCGCCGCCGCCCTCGTCTCGGCCGCCCTGATGTGGCTCGCCTTTCCCCCCGTCGAACTGGGGTTCCTCATCTTCGTGGCCCCGGTTCCCCTGCTCTGGGCTTTGCGCCGGGCCACGACGCGCCGGGAAGCCGCCCTGGTGGGGCTGCTCTACGGGGTTGCCTTCTTCGGCGGCATGCTCTGGTGGATCTACACCCTGGGCGCCGTCGCCTGGTTCCCGCTGGTAGGGGTCATGGCGTTGTACACCCTCGGCTACGCCCTTCTCATGTACGTCGTGCGGCTGTGGTCCGCTTCTCTGTGGTGGGCGGTGGCGGTGGGGGGCTGGGCCCTCTTCGAGTTCGCCCGGTCGCGTTTTCCCCTGGGCGGCTTCCCGTGGGGAGCCACCGGGTTCCCGATCGCCGACATCCCCGGGGCGCGGGGGGCGGCCCAGTGGATCGGCCCCACCGGTTGGGGGGTGCTGGTCGTCGGGTTCGCCGCCTCGCTGGTGCTGCTGGCCGAGGAGGAGCCCGATCGCCGCCCCCTGGAGGCCATGGTGGCGATCATCCTCATCCTCTCGGCCCTCGGCCTCGTGCTCTCGCCCGACGCCGGGGGCCAGGCGGTGCGGGTCGCCGTCGTCCAGGGCAACTCGCCCTGCCCTCGGGAGCACTGCGCCAACGAGAAGCAGCTCATCTACGACTCCCACCTCGCCCTGACCCGGACCATCGCCCCGGGCAGCGTGGACCTGGTCGTCTGGCCCGAGGACTCCTTCGGGGGGTCGGTCAACCCCACCTTCAACCCCGAGGTGGCGGCGCAGATGGCCGGGGAGGCGGTGCGCATCGGTGCCTACCTGCTGGCCGGGGGCAGCCGTTCGGCGGGGCCCACGGCCTGGGACAACTACAACATCCTGTTCGCCCCAAATGGGGCCATCCTCGGTGAGTACCTCAAGCGCCATCCGGTGCCCTTTGGGGAGTTCGTGCCCCTGCGCAACCTGCTGAGGTTCATCCCGCAACTGTCCCAGGTGCCCCGCGACCTGCGCCGCGGAGAGGGCCCGGTGGTCTTCAACCTGGCGTTGGGCGACTACTCGTTCCGACTGGGCTCGGTGATCTCCTTCGAGGGGGCGTTCCCCCGCTACGCCCGCAGCGAGGTGCGGGCCGGCGCCCAGGCCCTGGTAGTTGCCACCAACGAGGGGTCCTACGGGCGGGGCCCGGCCTCGGATCAGCTCATCCAGATGGTTCGCGCCAATGCTGCCGCCCTCGGGGTGGACGTGGTCCACGCCGCGGTCACCGGCCATTCGACACTCGTCTACGCCGACGGCTCGCGCGAGCGCGCCGAGACCGGCCTGTTCACGGCGGAGGTCCTCTACGGCTCGATTCGGGTGCAGGAGAGCCGCCGCACCCTGTACGCCATGACCGGCGACTGGCTGGAGCTGGCGGCCATCGCCGGGGGGGCGGCGGCGCTGG
>JALOLI010000057.1 GCA_025456165.1 Acidimicrobiia bacterium
GAACTCGAAGGTGAGAGGCAAAGCCGGATCGATGGAGCGGCGGATGTCCTGGACTACTCCGCCGTCGAGTCGGATGACCAGCTCGAACGGCTCGCCGGGCGGCGAGCCGCAGCCGGTGCGGTAGTGCACGGTGACCACATAGTGGCCGCCGGGGGCCCCGCCCGGGGGCCAGAAGACGTTCTCCACGGGGGCGGTGGTGGCGGTGCTGCAGGGGTAGTTGGCGTCGCGGTCCAGTTGCCCGCCTGAGGGGGAGAGGGGGTTGGCGTAGTCGATGGAGGCGCCTGAGGGGTCGGTGACGGCCAGGTCGAGGTCCACCAGCGAGCCCCAGCGCAGGGTCACCTGTACATCGCCGGTGCCCAGGCCCTGGTCGGCCGGTGGCCCACCCGCAGACGGGATCAGCGCCTCCAACTGCATCCGGTTGCGGTCCACGAAAACGGGGGCGAGGTCCGCGGCCACCTGTTCCAGGGCGGGGTCGAGGGTGGACGCGCGGCAGGCGAAGTCGGCCGCAGCCGCCGCTCGTTCGCGCTCCGCCGCCGCCCGGGCCGCGTCCCCGGAAGCGAGGGCCAGGGTGGCCGTTTGCGCGGTGATGAGGTCGTTGGGGGTAGCGGCGGAGAAGCCCCGCTCTGCCATGCAGGCCGACCATTCCTCCAGGCCGGCGATCCAGGCGGGGTGGGCGGCGGCGTCTGCCTGGAGTTGCTTCAGGGAGTAGGGCAGCGAGTCCAGGGCCGCCAGGGCGCCGTCGAGCGCGGCCCGGCCCACGGCGGCACATCCTCCCGGCGCGGCATCGCCGCTCCCGCTCAGGGTGCTGCCGTAGAGGGCTTGCTCGTAGCCGGCCTGGTCCGGTCCGCCCGGTCCTCCCTCTCCCAACTGGGGTCGCGGCGCGGCGGGACCGGCGGCGATGCCGTAGCCGTCGGCGGCGGGGTCGAGCAGTGTGTCCAGGTCCGAGAGCACCGCCGGCCCCCGGTAGTCGTAGCCGGCGTTCGCCATGCAGGAGCGCACCGCTTCGGTGACGCGCAACTCGACGGCGGTGCCGAGGATGCCGGGGTCGGTGAACAGTAGGGAGGGGTCCTCGTAGAGGTTCGCCGGGTCGCCTCGTCCGGCCAGGCCGTCGACCCGGGTGATGAAGTGGTAGGCGAGGAGGGCGCCGACGGCCACGAGGACCGCGGTGGCCAGCCAGACGGCAGCAGGGAGTCGGCGGTCGCGTGTCATGGTCGTCCCTCGGCCGCTCACACTACGCCGGCCGACCGCCGGGTGAGGCCGCGGGGTCGCCTAAGAACACGCATCGATAGGCGAACCAGCATCATCGCCCTGGGTTCTCTGGTCTGGCGGACTGCGGTGATGCCCCGGGCCTATTGATGCGCGTTCTATGCGTTGCAGGCGATCGGCGCGGCCGCGTCCGCCAGCGCCCGCACCCGGGCAGCGGCCTCCTGGAGCCTATCCAGGGCGAGCCGGCCGGTGGCGACCGCGGCCACGATGGCGGCCACGGTCGGCTCGACCTGTGCCGGGTCGATCACCAGCAGCAGGTCCTCTCCGGCGGCCAGGGCGGCCACGGCGAGGTCCCCCGGGTCCCGGCCGGCGGCCACCCCGGCCATGTTGAGGGCGTCGGTGATCGCCACCCCCTCGAAGCCGAAGTCGTCGCGGAGCAGGGCCAGGACTACCGGCGAGATGCTGGCCGGCAGGCCGGGGTCGAGGGCTGCATAGACGGGGTGACCCACCATGATCGCCCGGGCCCCGGCGGCGACGGCGGCCGAGAAGGGGACGAAGTCCACTGCTTGCAGATCGGCGAGCGAAGCGCCGACCCGGGCAACCTGGTCGTGCGGATCGGCGGCGGCTCGACCGTGGCCGGGGAAGTGCTTGGGCACGGCGATCACCCCCGCCAGCTCCAAACCCCGCCAGAAGGCCAGGCCCAGCTCGGCCACCACCTCCGGGTCGGCTCCCAGGTGGCGGCCCTCGAGGGCGGGATTGGGCCCGGCCACGACATCCAGGACGGGGGCGAAGTCCACGTTGATGCCCAGCGCCAGCATCTCGTCGCCCAGGAGCTGCCCGGTTATCTCCAGCTCTTCCGGGGTCATCTCCAGGGCCTCGCCGGTAGAGGGAAGCGCCGTGACCAGGCCCCGAAGGCGGGCGACCGCGCCCAGCTCCTGATCCACGGCGATGAGCAGCGGTCCGGCCGCGGCACAGGAGGCTTCGCGGGTCAGGGAGCGCACCTGTGCCGCGGTGCCGATGTCATCGCCCAGGAGGAGAACCCCAAGGCCTCCCGCGGTCAGGTGGGCGGCTGAGATCTCGTCGATGCCGCTGCCGGCCAAGCCGACCATCAGCACGGCCCGGGCCAGGCGGGGGACATCGACGGGGATGGTGGTGGTGGTGGAGGAGGAGGTGGAGGCGGCGGGGGTTGTTGTGGTGGAGGTGGAAGCAGACGTAGTGGTTGGAGGGAGGGTGGTCGGGCCGACGGTCGTCGTCGTGGCTGCGGTGCCTGCAGAGCCGGAGCAGCCGGCGGCGAGCAGGGCAAGCGTCAGGACGGCCGTTCCGAGGCGCCTCATCCGACTACAGGGGCGTGCCGTAGGCCCCGGGATCCTGGCCGGCTTCCTCCTGGGCGCGGCGCACCAGGTCCAGGTAGCGGCTGCCCCCCAGGAGCTGGCGGTCGAGCAGAGCGGAGAGGTGCTGGATGGTGTAGGCGGTGGCATCCTCGAGGTGCACGTCGATGTCGGCGGCGCTCTTGACGTACAGCAGCCGTGTCCAGTAGGAGTTGACCACCACGGTGAGGAAGGACTGCACCACCGCGTTGCGCTCCAGGGCGGCCAGGGGGCGCATGTAGAGCAGGAGCAGGAAGAGGAGCACCGCCATGACCCCCACCCCGCCCACCACACCGGCATGCGCCCAGTTGTAGCCCCCTTCCGGGATGTCGGTGGCGATGCGGATGGCGGCGATGGCCGCCCCCAGGGCGATGAGGAAGACCACCAGGAACACCCACTTCATGATGGCGAAGGCGAAGCGCTGGCCGCGCGCTGCTCGTAGGAACTCCCGCTGGCTGGCCTGGAGCACGCCGCGGGCGTACGACTCGACGCCGGCGGGGGGGCGCGGCGCGGAGAGGCCGACGGGATCGTCGTGACCCGGCCCGGACGATGTGGTAGCCATGGGACCCTCCTGGGGCCGCATCGGGGACCTCGAATCTAGTGGAGTGGGGCCGTTGGCGGAGAAGAGGCCGGACCCGTCAGCCGGGAGGGGCGGCCGCTTTCGCAATCTGCGCCGCCATCGCCGCCAGCTCGTCCGGCGAGGCGGGCCGGGGCTCGGGGAAGGCCAGGTGCCCGCCGGCCTCCAGCGGGATCAGGTGGACGTGGGCATGGGGCACGTCCGCCCCGTACACCACGACCACGACCCGCTCGCATCCGGTGGCCTGCTTCAGGCTCGCCGCCACCCGGTGCACCGCTTGCCAGAGGGCGGCGTAGGCGGCCGGGTCGAGGTCGAAGACGCTCGGGGCCTCTTGCCGGGGCACCACCAGCGTGTGGCCGGGCCGGGCCGGGTTGATGTCGAGGAAGGCGCAGGTGTGCTCGTCCTCGTAGACCCGGTGGGAGGGGATCTCGCCCCGGATGATCCTGGTGAAGATCGTCGCCATGGAGGCAGGTTACGCCGGGCTCCCCTCGCATGCGCCCCGGTTGGCAGCACAATGGGGGCATGGCGGAGCGCTACACCATCGAGGAAGCCGATGCCCTGGTGCCCGAGGTGGCCGAGCGCATCGCCCGCCTCGGCGCCCTGCAGCGCCGCGCCGCGTCCGGCCTGGCCGGGGCTCGGCGGCGGGCGCGCCGCAACGGGCATCGCGGCGGCGTGGAAGCGGGAGTAGCCGGGGAGATGGGGGCGCTGCTCGCCTGGTTCGATGAGCGCCGCCTCCTGGTCAAGGGGGTGGCTCCGGCCCTGGTGGACTTCCCCGCCGAGTACGGCGGCCGTGAGGTGCTGCTCTGCTGGACCGAAGGGGAGGAGCGCATCGGCTGGTACCACCTCCCCGACGCCGGCTTCGCCGGCCGGCGGCCGGTGGGGGAACTGCAGGGCTGATCGGCGAGGGCCGCCGGGTGGGCTTCAGGCCCCCGGGCGCGCCGGGGGCCGGGCGGCCCGGCCCCCTTTGCGCTCTCCGACGGCAGCCCGCAGCAGGTACTCGATCTGAGCGTTGACGCTGCGCAGTTCATCCGCCGCCCACTTCTCGAGGTCGGCCCACAGGGCCGGGTCGAGGCGGAGCAGGAACTGCTTGCGGTCGGCCATTGCTCAGTGCCTCTGCCTCATGCTGGGCTCCCGCCGCCTCCTCACGTGTACAGCGTCCCCGTGTTGACGACCGGGGTGACCTGGCTCTCGCCGCAGAGCACGACCATCAGGTTGCTCACCATGGCGGCCTTGCGCTCGTCGTCGAAGGCAACCACCCCGTTCTCGCTGAAGGCTTGCAGCGCCATCTCGACCATGCTCACTGCCCCGGTGACGATCTTGCGCCGCGCCGCGATGACGGCCTCGGCCTGCTGCCGGCGCAGCATGGCCTGGGCGATCTCGGGGGCGTAGGCCAGGTGGGTGAGGCGGGCCTGCTCGACGGCGACGCCGGCCTGAGCCAGGCGGGTGGCGAGTTCGACCCGCAGGGCTTCGGAGACCTCGTCCACATTGCCCCGCAGGGTGGTCTCGTCGTCGTTGCCGGCGAGGGTTTCGCCCGAGTCGTAGGGGTAGGCGCTGGCGAGGTGGCGGACGGCCGTCTCGCTCTGCGTGGCCACGTAGGTCTCGAAGTCGTCGACGTCGAAGACCGCCTTAGCCGTGTCCTCCACCCGCCACACCACCACGGCGGCGATGTCGACCGGGTTGCCCCGCTTGTCGTTGACCTTCAGCTTCTCGCCGTTAAGGGTGCGGGCGCGCAGGCTGATCTTGTAGCGGCGGAGTTTCTTCTCGACGGAGCTCGCCTTGGCGGCCTTCATCTTGGCGGCCACGCTCCCGCCCTGCCCGGCCGGGCCGTTGCTATAGAAGGGGTTGGCCCAGCGGAAGCCGCTCCTGCGAGCGGTGCCCCGGTAGTTGCCGAAGAGGATCAGCACCCGGGCCTCGTTGGGCTGCAGCGTGAAGAAGCCGGGGGAGAGGACGATGGCCGCCGCCAGGGCGACCAGAGCGCCGATCAGAAGGGCCGCAACGGGCTGCACCTCTTCGCCGGGCCGGGACTCCCCGCTGACGAAGGCCAGGACGAGCATCGTCACCGCGGCGATGTAGAGGGCGACGACGACGGGCAGGACGAGCCACCCGCTCAGGACAGGGCGCACGCGCTCCTGTGTCGGGTTCATGGCTCCTGCGGGACTCATGGTGGGTACCTCCGTGGGCGGTGCCCGGGCGGGACCTTCCCGCCTGCTGGGAGGGCAGCCGGCCCATTGCTGATACCATGATGATATCACAGAGATATAACACCGTCCAGCCCGGAATCGACCCCCTCCTCCCCGGCCGCACCCACCCATCCCGAGCCCGGTCGTCGGGGCTCGGAAGCGGCCTCGCTACAGTCCGCCTCTCTATGAACCCTTCTCTTTCCGATCTGCTCGCCGTCGCCCGGCGCGCCGCCCGCGCCGCTTCCACCGTCTGCCTGGGTGTGCTGGAGGAGGCCCCCGCCGCCCCCGACGCCATGGCCAAACTCGGCAAGGAACCGGTCACGGTCGCCGACTACGGGTCGCAGGCGGTGATCCTCGAGGCCGTTGCCGCCGCCTTCCCCGGGCACGGCGTCATCGCCGAGGAGGGGGCGGCCCACTTCGCCGAGCACGCCGGCCCCGCCGGGGCGGAGCAGATCGTGCGCCTGGTCGGCCGGGCCCTGGGCCGCTCCGTGAGCCTGCAGGAAGTCCTCGGGTGGATCGACCATCGTGGTGGCGCCGGGCCCTTCACCTGGGTGATCGACCCCATCGACGGCACCAAAGGCTTCCTGCGCCGCGACCAGTTCGCCGTGGCCATCGGCCTGCTCCACGAGGGGGTGCCGGTGGCCGGGGTGCTCGGTTGCCCCCACCTGGCAGTCGGCCCGGAGTCACCCCGCGGGCTGCTCTTCTGGGGCGGCCAGGGCCTGGGGGCTTTCCGGGAGCCCCTTGGCGGAGGCGGCCCGGAGCCGGCGGCCGTGAGCGCGGTGGGCGACGCCGCCGGGGTACGCGTCCTGGGCAGTGTGGAGACGGCGCACGGCGACCCGGCAGTACTGCAAGCGGTCATCGACCGGGCGGGCCTGGGTGGAGGCTGGGTGCGCCTGGACAGCCAGGTCAAGTACGGGGCGGTGGCCTCGGGGATGGCCGAGGTCTACCTGCGGCCCCGGTCCCGGCCGGACTACCGCGACTGCATCTGGGACCACGCCGCCGGGGCGGCGGTGGTCGAGGCGGCGGGCGGCCGGGTGAGCGATCTCGACGGGAAGCCGCTGGACTTCTCGCTCGGGGCGCGCCTGGAGGCCAACCGCGGAGTGCTGGTGTCGAACGGCCGGGTCCACGACCTGGTGCTGGAGGCCCTGGCGGCGGCCGGCGGCTGATGGGTCGGCTCGTCGCTGCGCCGACGGTCTAGCGTTACCTCGAACAGGAGTCACATGCTCGATCTCGAGAACCTGGAACACCGCGCCCGGGAGCGCCTGTCGGCCACGATGTACGACTACTTCGCCGGGGGGGCGGACGACGAGACCACCCGGGCCGACAATCCCCTCGCCTGGAAGCGCATCCGCCTCGTCCCCCGGGTCATGCGTGATGTGTCGGCGGTCTCGATCTCCACGGAGATCCTCGGCACTCCGCTGAGCATGCCGATCATGGCGGGTCCGTGGGCCTTCCAGGGGCTGGCCCACCCCGAAGGCGAAGGAGCCACCGCCCGGGGCGCCGCCGCCGCCGGCACGGCGATGGTGGTGTCGACGATGGCTACGACCTCCCTGGAGAACGTAGCCGAAGCCGCTGCCGGGGCTCCCCTGTGGTTCCAGTTCTACCTGCTGCGCGACCGGGCCATGACCGCCGACCTGCTGGGGCGGGCCGCGGCTGCCGGCTACCGGGCGGTGGTGATGACCGTGGACAAGCTGCCGGTGCCGGGCCGCCGCCGCCGCCTGGCGGCCGACCGCTTCAGTCTCCCCGAGCGTACCGGCATCCCCAATTTCGGCTACTTGGTGCCCGAGGGGCAGGACACCGGCCCCGACGGCTACCTGCGCGGCCTGCTCGACCCTTCGGTCACCTTCGGCGACCTGGAGTGGGCCTGCTCGCAGTGCCGCCTCCCGCTGGTGGTCAAGGGCGTGCTGAGCCCCGACGACGCCCTGGCTGCGGTCGATGCGGGGGCCGCCGCGATCATCGTGTCCAACCACGGCGGCCGCTGGCCACTGCCGACGCTCTGCCGGCAGTCGTCGACGCCGTGGCCGGGCGAGTTCCGGTGCTGGTCGACGGCGGGATACGCGCCGGGGCCGATGTGGTGAAGGCCCTGGCCATTGGGGCCCGGGCGGTCCTGGTGACCCGCCCCGTGATCTGGGGCCTGGTGGTGCACGGCGCTCCGGGCGTGGAGGCGGTGCTCAAGGAGTTGGCGGCCGAGATGTCCCACGCCATGGCGCTGTGCGGGGCGCGCACCGTGGCCGACATCGACCGGGGCGCGCACCGTGGCCGACATCGACCGCGGGCTCATCTGGGGGATGACCCGCCGCTAGACGGGCGCCTCACCGGCCGGCGGCGGGGCGTAGCCTGGGGCGAGACCCCAGGAGGCGCCCGTGCAGTACCCCACCCACGAAGTCGTCAACCAGCCCACCCCGCTGGAGGGGCACAACGCCTTCACCCTCGACCTGGCCCTGGGGGAAGCGCTGGCCCGGGAGGGGGCCGCCTGGGCCGCCGACTCCCTCGACGAGTTGGGCGCGCTGGCCGGGTCCGCCGAGGCCATCGAGTGGGGTCGCCTGGCCAACGAGAACCCGCCGGTCCTGCACACCCACGACCGTTTCGGGCACCGCCTCGATCGGATCGACTTCCACCCCGCCTATCACCAGTTGATGGGGACCGCCATCGCCGCCGGCCTCAACGCCGCCCCCTGGGCCGACGGCCGCCCGGGGTCCCATGTGGTGCGGGCCGCCAAGTTCATCGTGTGGACCTCGGTGGAGCCGGGGCATCTGTGCCCCATGTCGATGACCTACGCCGTGGTGCCCACCCTGGCCGAGGCGCCCGGCCTGCTGGCCGAGTGGCTGCCCCGGCTGGCCTCGCCCGAGTACGACCCGGCCTTCGCCCCGGCCTCTCGCAAGCGCGGGGCCACCGCGGGCATGGCGCTGACCGAGAAGCAGGGCGGCTCCGACGTGCGCTCCAACACCACGGTGGCCGAGCCCGACGGGGAGGGCGCCTACCTGCTCACGGGGCACAAGTGGTTCGTGTCGGGAACCATGGCCGACGTCTTCCTGGCCCTGGCCCAGGCGCCCGGCGGGCTCACCTGCTTCCTGATGCCCCGCTGGAAGCCGGACGGGTCCAAGAACAACTTCTGGATCCAGCAACTGAAGGACAAGATGGGCGACAAGGCGAACGCCTCCAGCGAGGTGGAGATCGCCGACACCTGGGCGCTGCCCGTG
>JALOLI010000058.1 GCA_025456165.1 Acidimicrobiia bacterium
GGCCTGCAGCGAGGTGATCGACCGGCCCCGCACGCTGGTGATGCGCTCCTGGAGGTTGCCCATCTCGTCGGCCAGCGTCGGCTGGTAGCCCACCGCCGACGGCATGCGGCCCAGCAGGGTGGAGACCTCGGACCCGGCCTGGGTGAAGCGGAAGATGTTGTCGATGAACAGCAGGACGTCCTGGCCCATCTCGTCGCGGAAGTACTCCGCCACGGTCAGGGCGGACAGGCCGACGCGGAGGCGCACCCCGGGCGGCTCGTCCATCTGCCCGAACACCAGGGTGGCGTTCTTGATGACCCCGGAGCGGGTCATGTCGAGCCAGAGGTCGTTGCCTTCCCGGGTGCGCTCCCCCACTCCGGCGAACACCGACACGCCGCCGTGCTGGGTGGCCACCCGGTGGATCATCTCCTGGATGACGACGGTCTTGCCCACCCCGGCGCCGCCGAACATGCCGATCTTGCCGCCGCGCACATAGGGCTCGAGGAGGTCGATGACCTTGATGCCGGTCTCGAACATCTCGCGCTGGGAGCCGACGTCTTCGAACGGCGGGGCGGGCCGGTGGATGGGCCAGCGAACCGCCTTCGCCAGGGCCTCGGCCGTCGCGGCATCGACGCTATCGAGGGTCTCGCCGAGCACGTTGAAGATGTGACCCATGGTCTCGGGGCCCACCGGCACCGAGATGGGCGCCCCCGTGTCGGTGACCTCAGTGCCCCGCACCACGCCGTCGGTGGGCTTCATGGCCACGGCCCGCACCCGGCCCCCGCCCAGGTGCTGCGCCACCTCGGCCACCACCCGCTGAGTGCCGCCGCCCACGACGACGTCGAAGTGGAGGGCGTGGCTGATCTCGGGCATCGCCTCGGGCGGGAACTCGACGTCCACCACCGGCCCGGTGACCTTGACGATGCGTCCCTTGCTCACGGTCTCTCCTTGTTCAGCCTTTGGTCAGGGCCTCGGCGCCGCCGACGATCTCGGAGATCTCGGTGGTGATCTCGGCCTGGCGGGCCCGGTTGGCCTGCCGCGTGAGGAGGCGGGTCAGTTCTTCAGCGTTGTCGGTGGCCGCCTTCATGGCCCGGCGCCGGGCGGCGTGCTCGGAGGCCGAGGAGGATGCCGAACACGGCGCCCTCCACATAGCCGGGCAGCAGGCGAGCCAGCAATATCGGGGCCGCCGGCTCATAGGAGTAGCCCACCGTCCCCGCCTTCTCCCCCGTCGCCGGGGGACTCACCGGCAGCAGCTGCTGGGCCGCCGCCGACTGGGTGAGGCCGGACCGGTAGTGCGTGGAGAAGGCCTCCACTGCGTCTACCGCTCCCGTCTCATACTCACTCATGAGCGCCCGCCCGATCTCGCGGGCGTCCGCGTACTTCGGGGAATCGGTCACCCCCAGAAAGGACCGCTCGATGTGGTGGCCCCGGTAGCGGAAGTAGGTGAGGGCCCGCTTGCCCACGACGTACAAGCGGCAGGCGACCCCGGCGGCGGCATGCTCGTGCAGGCGGGCTTCGGCCAGACGGATCACATTGGTGTTGTAGGCCCCGGCCAGGCCGCGGTCGCTGGCCACCACCAGGATGCCGGCGGTGGCCAGGGGACGGGCAGCGAGCAGGGGGTGGCTCGCCGCCCCCGAGGCCTGCGAGAGGTTGGCCACTACTTCCCGCATCTTGGCGGCGTAGGGCTGGCCGGCACCCACCCGCTGCTGGGCCCTCAGGATGCGCGAAGCAGCGATGAGCTCCATAGCGCGCGTGATCTTCATCGTCGATTGCACCGTGCGGATCCGGCGGCGGATCAGCCGCAGCTCGGCGCCGGGCATCGGGCTAGTCCTCCCCCCGGCTCAGCTTGAAGGCGGTGATCGCCGCATCCAGCTCGGCCGTTGGCGGCAGCTCCCCGGTATCGGCGATGATCCGCAACAGCCCGGCGTGGCGGGTGCGGAACCATTCCCGCAAGGCGAGCTCGAACGCGCGCACCTTCGCGACGGCCACATCGTCCATGAGCCCGGTGGTGACGGCGTAGATCGCCACCACCTGCTCGGCCACCGGCACCGGGTCGTACTGGGGCTGCTTGAGGACTTCCACCACCCGGCGGCCTCGCTCCAGCTGGGCCTGGCTGGACGCATCCAGTTCGGAACCGAACTCGGCGAAGGCCTCCAACTCGCGGAACTGAGCCAGGTTGAGGCGCAGCGGGCCGGCGACCCGCTTCATGGCCCGCACCTGGGCGGCACCGCCGACTCGGGACACCGAGATGCCGGCGTTGATAGCGGGGCGCACCCCGGAGTAGAACAGGTCGGTCTCCAGGTAGATCTGCCCGTCGGTGATCGAGATCACGTTCGTGGGGATGTAGGCCGACACGTCGCCGGCCCTGGTCTCGACGATCGGCAACCCCGTCAGCGAGCCGCCGCCAAGCTCGTCGCTGAGCTTGGCGCAGCGCTCCAGCAGCCGGGAGTGCAAATAGAAGATGTCGCCGGGAAAGGCCTCGCGGCCCGGGGGGCGTCGCAGCAGCAGGGAGATCTCGCGATAGGCCACGGCCTGCTTCGAGAGGTCGTCGAAGATGACCAGGGCGTGCTCCCCCTTGTACATCCAGTACTGGCCGATCGCCGAGCCGGTGTAGGGGGCGTACATCTGCAACGCGGGCGAGGCCGAGGCCGAGGCGTTGACCACCACGGTGTACTCCATCGCGCCGCGCGCCTCGAGGACCTCGACCACCTCGGTCACCGTGGAGGACTTCTGGCCGATCGCCACGTAGATGCACTTCACGCCGGCGTCGCGCTGGTTGAGGATGGTGTCCACCACGATGGCCGTCTTGCCGGTCTGGCGGTCGCCGATGATCAGCTCACGCTGGCCGCGCCCGATGGGCATCATGGCGTCGATCGCCTTGATGCCGGTCTGGATGGGCTGGTGCACCGGCCGGCGCTGCACCACCGACGGCGCCTGGGTCTCCAGCAGGCGGCGTTCCGTGGTGTTGATGGGCCCCTTCCCGTCCATCGGCTCGCCCAAAGCGTCGATGACCCGCCCGAGCAGGGCGTCGCCCACCGGGACCGAGAGCACCCGCCCCGTCTGGCGCACCGGGTCGCCCTCGTGCACGTGGGAAGCCTCGCCGAGGATGACGGTCCCCACCGAGTCCTCGTCGAGGTTCAGCGCCACGCCGAGCAGGCCGCTGGGGAACTCGAGCAACTCGTTGGCCATGGTGGCGGGGAGGCCGTGCACCCGGGCCACCCCGTCGCCGACGGTGGCCACATAGCCCACCGCCGCCGCTTCCAGGCCGGGCTCCCACCCTTCCAGGTTGCGCCGCAGCGCCTCGCCGATCTGCCGGGGGTCGATGATCAGTTCCGCCATTGATGTGCCCTGCCTCTATCGCCGCTGCAGCGCCTGCCGCAGCCCTTCCAAACGGTGCCGCAACGAGCCGTCGATAACGGTGTCTCCTACCCGGGCCACCACCCCGCCCACCAGGGAGGTGTCGATGACGGTCTTCACTTCGACCTGCTTGCCGGTGGCCCGGCTCAGTGCCTCGGCCAGCCGCTGCACCGTCTCCTCATCGAGCTCGAAGGCGGTGCTCACCTCGGCAACGACCCGGTCGCGCTCGGCGGCCGCCCGCGCCGCCAGGTCGTCGGCGATGGCGGGCAGGTCGCGGCTGTGCCCCGCCGCCACCACGAAGTTCACCAGATTCAGCGTCAGCGGCAGGACCCGGCTCCCCAGCAGGTCGGCCACTATGCCGTGCTTGCGCTCCAGGGGCAGCCGCGGGTCGCCCAGGGTCAGGCGCAGGTCCGCCGAGGTCTCCAGGGCGCGAGCGATCCGGTAGAGCTCGTCGCTCACCCGGGCCACCACGCCTTCGGCGCGCGCCAGCTCGAGCAGGCCGGCGGCGTATCCACGAACCCGGTCGTCGGACATGGCTAGCGGGGCATCCCTTCGAGCTCGTCGATGTAGCGGTCCACCAGCGTCTTCTGGGCGCCGGCGTCCACACTGCCGGCCACGACCTTCTGCGCCAGCTCCAGGGAGAGCACGGCCACCAGGTCGCGCATCTGCTCGCCGGCGCGCTCGCGGTCGGCCTCCACGGCCTCGCGGGAGCGGCGGGCCACCTCGTCGGCCTCGGCCTTGGCCTTGGCCAGGATCTCGGCTCGCACCGCCTCGGCCGAGCGGCGGCCCTCCTCGACGATCCGGTTGGCCTCGTCGCGGGCCCCGGCCACTTCCTTGCGGCGCTCGGCCAGCAGGGTCTCGGCTTCCACCTTGGCCGTCTCGGCCTCGGTGAGCCGCCCGCTGATCGCCTGCTGCCGGGCGGTGAGCAGGCGGGCGATCATGTGCCGTCCCTTGAACCAGACGAAGCCGAAGACGATGGTGAAGGCCACGATGCCGGCCACCAGTTCGGCCGTGTCGGGCAGTACGAGGTCGATGCCGCTCGATCCTTCCTCCGCGGCGGCGAAGGCGAAGAGGGTGGACATGAGCGTGGGGATCATGTCGCCTTCCTCAGGTGATGAAGTAGAGCAGCAGGCCGATGAGGGCCAGCGCCTCGGTCAGGGCGATGCCCAGGAACATGTTGGTGCGCACCATGCCCGCGGCTTCGGGCTGGCGGGCCATCGCCTGGACGGCGTTGCCGACCACGACGCCGATGCCGATGCCCGGGCCGATGGCGGCGGCGCCGTACCCGATCAGGGCGAGGGCTCCCTTGAGCTCCTCGATGTTCCCGGTGATCCCGGCGGTCTGGGCCAGAAGGTCCATACCTGGTTCCTCCGATCAGTGCTCGATGTGAACGGACGTCTGGATGTACACCGCGGCCAGCAGGGTGAAGACGTAGGCCTGCAGGACCGCCACGAAGATCTCGAAGGGATAGATGAGCAGCCCGAAGGCCAGCCACAGCACCCCGGTGATCGACGACATGTCGAGGCGCGAGATGAAGACCACCCCGGAGCCGAGTAGCACGGTGAGCAGCAGGTGGCCGGACACCATGTTGGCGAAGAGCCGGACCGCCAGGGTGAAGGGGCGCAGGATGAAGGTGGAGATGAGCTCCAGGAACCCGATGAACCAGCGCAGGCCGAGCGGCACCGAGCGGGGCCACACGACGCTCAACAGGTAGCCGGGGCCATTCTTGACGAAGCCCACGATCACGAAGATGAACCAGGTGACCAGGGACATGAACAGCGGCAGGGCCATGCGCGAGGTCACCGGGAAGTTGATCAGCGGGACCACGCCGAAGAGGTTCCCCACCAGGATGAAGAGGAACAGGGAGAGCAGATAGGGGAAGTAGCGCACCCCATCGGAGCCGATGACCCCGATCGCCACGTCGTCGCGCACGAATCCGACGATCCCTTCGATGGCCGCCCCGAACTTGGTGGGCACCAGGCGGACCCGGCCGTAGGCCACCCAGAGGAGGGCCACGGTCACCAGCGCCGCCAGCACCATCAGCAGCATGGTGCGGGTTATCCCGACCCCGCCGATGCTGAAGACCGTCGGCGTCTCGAAGAGCTCGTTCACGCTGGGCGGGACGCACAGCACCGTCTTGTCCTCGGCGCAATGCGCCGGGATGCCCGGGAGGGCGAGGATCAGCTGCTCCATGTCGGCTCCCCTTGGCTTCCCCGAGCCACCGCCACCACCTCCCAGGTCATCATCACCACATAGGCCGCCACCGCCGAGATGGTGGCGGCTATCCGATCCATCCCCGTGACCCGCTGCAGCAGCAGCAAGGTCGCCGTCAGCAGCCCCAGGCGCAGCACGAAGCTGAGCAGGGCCGCAGCCGTCAGCAGTCCGGGCCGGCGCCGCGCCACCAGCGAGAGGATGCCGCCGGAGGCCAGCAGGTTAGCCACGACGAGGGCCACGCCGACCGCCGCCGCCCAAGACGCCGCGGGGCCGCGCACCAGGCCGAAGATGAGGGCGAGGAGCGGCGCCAGCACGATCGCCGGGCGGCAGGCGTCCAGGGCGAGGGCCCACTCCACCTCACGCTTCATTCCCCGCTCCCCCGGAGGTAGAGCCACAGCTTCCAGAAGCCCATGGCCGAGCCGATCACCAGGCCGATGACGATGAAGATCGGCCCGGTGCCCAGCCAGTGGTCGGCGCCCCAGCCGAGCAGGACCCCGGCGAGGATGTAGGAGTAGAAGCCCCAGCCCTCGCCGCCGGCGGTGAGGAGGTCCTTGCCCACATGCTGCTTGGTGCCGGTGTTCACCACGGTTAACTTCCGCTCACTTACCCTAGCGCCCCGCGCCGGGCCGCGCCGGGCGCCCGCAGGATAGAGGGGCCGCGCCCCCTGGGGCGACGGCAGCAGCCGTCAGGGAGTGCGCCGCCGCAGGGACCGGGGCCCGGTCTCCCCCGGAGGGCGCTCCAGCGCCCGCCGCTCGGCCATGGCATCGGCCCAGGCCAGGACCGGCAAGGGCAGCAGCGGGGCCACGATCACCGCGGGCAGCAGCGCCAGCCGCAGCAGCAGGTAGAGGTAGATCGTGACCAGCAGCGCCGCGACCACCCGCCTGCCGATCGTGTGCTCCGGTTCGGCGCGCAGCGCCACCAAGCCGCCGGCGGCGAACCCGGCGACCATTGGGGTATAGGGCTCGCCGGCAATGAAGGGGAGCCAGAGCCACATGGCACTGCCCAGCAGGAAGGCGAAAGAGACGGAGCGCCACGGGCGGGGGCGGCGGGAGATCAAGGCCAGGGCGGCGAAGGCGGCGGCCATGACCAGCGCTCCGCCGCCGAGGGTGGCCGCCACCGTCGCGGTGACGGGAACCTCGGCCCCCGCCTCCAACTCCGCGATCGTCAGGTCGCCCAGCCACATGTCGAAGGCGAGCAGCACCAGCCAGAAAGCCCCGGCGAGCAGCGCCGTAGCCACCCCGATGGCGGCCCACTTGCGCCGGGTGGAGATGCGCCCGCCGGCCGGCGAGTCGCTCACCCTTCCTCCCACGCCACCGGGCCGGAGCGCAGCACCAGCGGCCTGGGCCCGGTGAAGTCGACGACCGTGGAAGGCTCGACGTCGGACCCCGACCCGGGCAGGTAGGCGGCCACCCGGGCGCCGAACATGGCCCGGGCCGCAGCGTCGTCGCGCGCCGGAGACTCACCGGAGCGGTTGGCGCTGGTCACCGCCAGCGGGCCCGCCGCCGCCAGCAGGGCCAGCGCGGCGGAGTGGTCGGGGACGCGGAGGCCTACCGAGTCGCGGACCGGGTCGCCCACCCAATCGGGCAGGCCCGGCACGCGAGGAACGACGATGGTGAGCGGTCCGGGCCAGTGGGCCCGAGCGGCCTCCAGCGCCGCCCCGGCGATGATCCCTATGCGGGCGGCGTGCTCCGCCGAGGCGGCGAGCAGCGCCACCGGCTTCACCACGGCCCGTCCCTTGAGGGCGAAGAGGGCTCCCATGGCCTCCTTGGAGAACGGGTCGGCGGCCAGGCCGTAGACGGTGTCGGTGGGCAGGCCTACCACCGCCCCCTTGTGCAGGGCGGCCACCACCTGGGCCAGGTCGCAGGGCCGGGGACCGGTCAACGGCAGCATGGAGCACCCTTTCTCGCCACCAGGAACCGGGGCCGACCGGCCAGGTCGGCCCGCACTTCGCGCTCGTACGCGCCGAACAACTCGAGCACCGTCTCCCCCTGGGTCTCGCCGATCTCGCAGATCAGCCACCCACCCACCCCCAGCCACCAGTAGGCCTCGGCGGCCAGGCGGGCCAGCACCTCGGTGCCCTCCGGCCCGGCCACCAGCGCCTGCCGCGGCTCGTGGAGACGGATCTCGTCGGGAAGGGCCTCCCACTCCGCTTCCGACAGGTAGGGAGGGTTGGAGACGATCATCTCGACCCGGCCGCGTAGCCCAGCCGGCAACGGAGCCAGCAGGTCGCCCTCGAGGAAAGTGACCTCCAGGCCATCGGCGGCGGCGTTCTCCCGAGCCAGGTCGAGAGCCGACGGGCTCAGATCGATCCCGTGGACCGGGGCGGTGGGAAATGCCGACTTGAGGGCGAGAGCCAGCGCTCCCGAGCCCGTGCCCACGTCGACCAGAGGAGTCCCCGGCCCGGCCTGACCCAGCAGCCCCACGGCCAGCTCCCACAACTGCTCGGTCTCGGGGCGGGGGATCAGAGCGCGGCGGTCGACCCGCACCTCCACCGGCCCGAAGGGGATCGTCCCCTCCAGGTACTGCAGGGGCTCCCCGCCCAGGCGCCGAACTACCAGGCTGTCGAGGCGGGCCTGCTCTTCGGGAGCGGCCACCGGTGCGGCGAGGAGAGCCGCCCGCGACCGGCCCGTGGCCGCCATGGCGAGGCGCTCCATTTCGTGCGAGGGCAGGGCCGGGGCCACGGCCCCATC
>JALOLI010000336.1 GCA_025456165.1 Acidimicrobiia bacterium
TCGATCGCGAGCCCTGGGAAACCCCGGACATGGGCGCCCTGCGCCTGCACCGCCTGGATGTGCCGGGCCTGGGCACGCAGAGCGTCGCCTACTACATCGGCCCGGGCCCTCCGCCGGCCGCCGACCCCTGGGCCGAGATGCAGGTGCTGAGCATCCTGATCACCGGGCTCGACCCGATGAACGACCTGGCCGTGGTCGTCAATCTCTCAGTCACCACGATCCACGACCCGGCGGGGGCACCGGTGGAGATGCTCGACCACCAGGAACTGATCCGCATCGCCGAAGCGGCCATCGACAGGTTTGCCTTCGACGGTTGACGACGGCTCGCCTGCCGACCCACCACCCGGCCCCCGGCTCCATCCGGGGGCCGGGCCGCGTCGCACCCTCAGCCCGGGCACCGCCGGAGTAGCCTGATCGTCGCCGCCGACGGGACCACCGCCGGCCGATGGCCTTAGGCCCAGAGGAGGGTCCATGCGACGTTTGCTCCTGCTGCTGGCGGCGACGGCCCTGCTGGTCGCGGCCTGCGGCGACGATGACGTGTTCAGCACCACCCAGCCGGGAAGCACCACGACCGCGGCGGTCTCCACGACCGGAAGCACCGAGACCACCGCGGCGACGACCACGACGGGCGAGACCGGCACCATCACCAAGTCCGCCGGCAGGCGCGACCCGGCGCAGGCCCGCAGCCCGGTGCTCTCGCGGACTTCGCGCACCGGGGGCGGGAGCACCCTGATCGGCGACAAGGAGCCGGGCGACGACCTGAACACCCCGCTGTATGGGGACCGCGGCTCGGATCCGCTGCTCGACCTCCTGTGGGACGACTGCGCCGCAGGCGACATGGGATCCTGCGATGAGCTGTACCGCCAGGCCCCTCTCGATTCCGAGTACGAGGATTTCGGCGATACCTGCGGCGGGACGACCGACGGGGGCACCTGGTGTGAAACCGTGGTCGACGTCTCCGACCCCTACTTGTACGAGGTCTACGACGCCTGCCACGACGGCGACATGTCCGCCTGCGACACGCTCTACCTGGAGTCGCCGGCGGGCTCCCACTTCGCCTGGTTCGGCTACACCTGCGGTTTGATCTCCGACGGGTCGGTCTGGTGCGTCGAGTTGATCCCCGACGAGACCACCCAGCGCCTCGACGACCTGTACGCCGCCTGTGAGGGCGGCGACATGCAGGCGTGCGACGACCTCTACCTGGAAGCGCCCGTGGGCTCGGATTACGAGGAGTTCGGCCGAACCTGTGGGAACCGGACCGACGGGGCGCGCTGGTGCGTGGACGAAGCCGGCACCGGCACGGTGAGCACCTACGGCGACGATCCCTACCTCGACGGGCTGTGGGACGACTGCGCCGCCGGCGACATGACAGCTTGCGACGCCCTGTACCAGGAGTCGCCGGCCGGGTCGGGGTACGAGGAGTTCGGCGACACCTGCGGGTACCTCACTTCCGGAGGGACCTGGTGCGTGGAGATCGACCCGGGCACCGCCGATTCCGCCTGCGGCGACCCCGCCCTCGACGCCCTCTTCGCCGCCTGCGACGGCGGGGATTGGGCGGCCTGCGACGACCTCTACCGCCAGTCGCCCGTTGGCTCCGACTGCGAGGCCTTCGGCGACACCTGCGCCTACACCACAGAGGGCGGGGTCTGGTGCGTGGACTTCTATGGGGGCAGCACCTCGGCGTGCGGCGACCCGGCGCTCGACGACCTGTACCTCTCCTGCAACACCGGCGACTGGCAGGCCTGCGACGACCTGTTCAACCAGTCGCCCGCCGGCTCGGAATGCGAGGCCTTCGGCAATACCTGCGCCTACACCACCGACGGCAGCCAGTGGTGCGTGGACGCCTACGGGTCGGCCTCGGCGTGCGGGGATCCCGCCCTGGACGCCCTGTACGACGCCTGCTCCGGAGGTGACTGGCAAGCCTGCGACGACCTGTACATGCAGGCCCCGGTCGGCTCCGACTGCGAGGCATTCGGCAACACCTGCGCCTACACCACGGATGGCGCCGACTGGTGCGTCGACGCCTACGGAGGCTAAGCATCGACATCGCTTCGGGGCCCGCCGCGCCGGCGGGCCCCGGCGCGTTGGGGGGCCGGAGTCAGTGCCCGGCGTGGCCCTCCGCTGCGGTCACCGTGTTCTCCAGCAGGCCGGCGATGGTCATCGGCCCCACCCCCCCGGGCACCGGGGTGATCGCCCCGGCCACCTCGGCTACCGAGGCGAAGTCGACATCGCCCACCAGGCCGGACTCGGTCCGGTTCACCCCGACGTCGACGACCGTGGCCCCCGGCCGGACGTGCTGTGGCCCGATGAGGCCGGGCCGGCCCGGGCCACCGTCGCGTCGTGGCCCTTCACCCCCAGCAGGATGGCCAGGGGCCGCCCCACCAGGAAGGAGCGGCCCACCACCACCACGAAAGCCCCCCGGGTCTCGATGCCGTAGTGGTCGAGCAGGCGCAGTATGCCCGCCGGGGTCGCCGGCCGCAGCCCCGGGCGGCCCAGCATCAGGCGCCCCAGGTTCATCGGGTGCAGGCCGTCGGCATCCTTCGCAGGGTCGATGCGCTCGAGGAAGGGCAGCGGTTCCAGACCCCCCGGAAGTGGCATCTGGAGGAGCAAGGCGTCGCCTTCCGGATCGCCGTTGAGCCGGTCGATGAGATCCAGCAGGTCGACAGCCGGAGTGCCGGCCGGCAGGGAGTGATCGAGAGACCTCATCCCCACCCGGGTCGCGGCCCGATGCTTCGCCCGGACGTACACCTGCGAGGCCGGGTCCTCCCCCACCAGCACCGTGGCCAGGCCCACCCCCTTGCCCCGGGCGGCCAGGGCGGCCACCCGGGCGGCGACCTCGGCCTCGACGGCGGCGGCCGCCTCCTTGCCGGAGAGCAGACGGGCGGTCATCGGGCTCACCGCGCCCGCAGCACTTCGCGGATCATCGAGATCACCGTGGCCACCGCCCCGGTGTTGTACCCCTCGGGGATGACGATGTCGGCGTAGCGCTTCGACGGCTCGACGAACTGCAGGTGCATGGGGCGCACCGTGGCCAGGTACTGGTGGTGCACCGAGTCGAACGAGCGGCCCCGCTCCTTGAGGTCGCGTTCCAGGCGGCGCAGGATGCGCAGGTCGGGGTCGGTGTCCACGTAGATCTTCAGGTCCATCAACTCCCGCAGCTCCGACTCGTAGAGGACCAGGATCCCTTCGACGATCACGGCGTGCTTGGGCTCCACCCGCACCGTGTCGGCCAGCCGGTTGTAGACGGTGAAGTCGTAGATGGGCCGGGCGATGGCCCGGCCGGCCCGCAGCTCCCGGAGGTGCTCCACCAGGAGAGTGGTCTCGAAGGAATCGGGGTGGTCGTAGTTGACCTTGACCCGCTCCTCCATGGGGAGGTCGGTCTGGTCGTGGTAGTAGGCGTCGTGCTGGATGAGCGTCACGTTGTCGGGCCCGATGGCCTCCACGATCGACCGGGCGATGGTGGTCTTCCCCGAGCCCGAGCCGCCCCCTAGGCCGATGATCAGCGGCTGGGTGGTGGGCCACTGGTGCCGGCGTGCCGCGGGGTTGCCGTTGCTCATGAGGGCAACCTAGTCGCTCAGCGCAGCGCCGCCACTGCCTCCCCGATCTGGGTGGGGTAGGTGACGACGGTGGCCCCGGCGGCTTCCAGGGCTTCCTTCTTGGCGGCGGCGGTGCCCGAGGACCCGCTGATGATGGCCCCGGCGTGACCCATCTTCTTGCCGGGCGGGGCGGTGAACCCGGCGATGTAGGCCACCACGGGCTTGGTCATGTGGTCCTTGATGAACCGGGCGGCCTGCTCCTCGGCCTCGCCGCCGATCTCCCCGATGAGCACCACGGCTTCCGTTTCCGGGTCGGCCTCGAAGCGGGAGAGCACGTCCACGAAGGAGGTGCCCGGCACCGGGTCGCCGCCGATGCCGATGCAGGTGGACTGGCCGATGCCCCGGGTGGTCAGTTCGTGGACCGCCTGGTAGGTGAGGGTGCCGGAGCGGGAGACCACCCCGACCCGGCCGGGCAGGCAGATCTCGTGGGGCATGATCCCCACGCTGGCCTTCCCGGGGGAGATGACGCCCGGGCAGTTGGGGCCGATGAGGGGGACCCGGGTCGTCTGGCGCAGGTAGTTGACCACCCGGGCCTCATCCTGGGCGGGGATGCCCTCGGTGATGCAGACGATGAGGCGCATGCCGGGGGCGGCGGCCGCCTCCAGGATGGCGCCGGGGGCGAAGGGGGCGGGCACGAAGCACAGGGTGGTATTCGCCTGCGTGGCCTCGACCGCCTGAGCGACGGTGTCGAAGACCGGCACCCCCTGCACGTCCTGGCCGCCCCGGCCCGGGCTCACCCCGGCCACCACGTTGGTGCCGTAAGCCCGGTTGCGCATGGCGTGGAACGAGCCCTCCCGGCCGGTGAGGTTCTGCACCAGC
>JALOLI010000059.1 GCA_025456165.1 Acidimicrobiia bacterium
CTCTCTATGGGGCCCGACGAGAAGGTCGAGGCCGTGATCGACACCCGGGCCTACGACCCATCGCAGTTCCTCGTCATCGTCACTCGCCAGGGCGTCGTCAAGAAGACGCGCCTGTCCGACTACGAGTCGCGCCACCAGACGCTCATCGCGGTGCGCCTGAACGAAGGCGACGAGGTGGTGGCGGTGCTCACCACCAACGGCAAGAACGACGTCCTGCTGTTCACCCGGTCCGGCGCCGGCATCCGCTTCTCCGAGGAGGAGTTGCGCGCCATGGGCCGCGACACCACCGGGGTGCGGGGCATCCGCCTGCGGCCCGGCGACGCCGTTGTCTCGGCGGCGTGCGACGCCGACGGCGACACGGTGCTGCTGCTGACCTCCGGCGGCTACGGCAAGCGCACCAAGGTGACCGAGTTCCCCAGTCAGAAGCGGGGCGGCTTTGGGGTGAAGGCCATCAAGCCCACCCGGGTGCGGGGCACCCTGGTGGCGGCACGCGGGGTGTCGGCCGGGTCTGAGATCTTCGTCACCTCGTCCGACGGGGTGGTCATCCGGAGCGCGGCCGACAGCATCAGCCGCCAGAAGCGCGACGCCACCGGGGTCAAGGTCATGAACCTGTCCGCCGGCGCCCAGATCACCGCCTTTGCCCTGGTGCCGCCCGACGAGGCCGCCGAGGACTGAGCCGGCCCGGACAGCGGGGGCCGCCGGCGCCGGGGCGCAAAGCTACTCGTGACGGAGGCCCCCCGGTACACTGCCCAGAGTCGCCGAACAGCCAGGGGCCCATGCCGGTGCAGCGGTGATCCGCAAGATCGACCCGTGGACCGTCCTCAAGGTGTCCATCGTCTTCAACGCCATCATGGCGCTGGTGACGGTGCTGGGCCTGGTCGTGTTCTGGTCGGTGTTCGTCAACGCCGGCATTCCCGACCGCATCAACGACCTCGCCCTCACCATCGGCCTCGAGAACGGCATCACCTTCGACGGCGCCGTGTACTTCCGCATCGCCGTCCTGCTGGCCATCGTGGGGACGATCCTCATGACGGGCCTCTTCACGCTGGGCGCGGTGATCTACAACCTCATCTCCGACCTGGTGGGCGGGGTGGAGTTCGTCGTGCTCGAGGAGACGGGGGCCGCCGTCCCAGCTTCGCGCCGGGTGAAGCTGCCGGTGACGGTGGCGCCGGTCGAGGGGGGCAAAGGCCGCGGGGTACGCTCGCTGCCCAAAGTGGCGCCCCTGGCGCCGCCGACCCTTCCCGGCGACGGCGAGGCCACCCGGGTGCCGGAGCCGACCGCGACGACCCGCCTCACCGGCGGGACCACCCGCCAGACGGGGACCTGAGCCCGCGCTGCGGCGCGAGCCGGGAACGAGCCGACCTCAGCCGATGCCCAGGCCGGCGACCTCCAACCCCACTCCAAGGCACGCTGACAGGTAGCCCGCCCCCACGGTGCGGGGCCGCCAGGCACCGGGAGGCACCCCGCCGCCGGCCAGCAGCAGGGCCCCTGCCGCCAGGGCGATGGCCTCGAGGTGGAGGCGATCGTCGGCCACGGCCACCAGGCGCTCCTCGCGCTTGCGCTTCTTCCCCGACGTGACCCGGGCCAGCGCCCCGGCCCAGGGGCCTTCGAGGGGCACTTCCACCCGGGTCTCACCGGGAGAGTCGCCCGGGCGCGGCGGCAGGCTGGTGCCCCAGCGGGCCCCCAGGGGTTCGGGGAAAGGCACGGCGACGTCGCGGGGCCCCGGCTTTCCCTGCCGGGTCCAGGCGAGGAGCAAGACGCCGCTGCTCCCGCCCTCGGCCCGGTGGGCCAGGGCCTCGGCCAGGCCGGGGAGCGAGGCCGCCACCAGCAGTGATAGGCCGCGAGCGGCGAAACGGGCGGCCAGGTCGGGCCCCGGAGCCACATCGGCGGCCAGCACACAGGAGAGGCCGTCCTCGACGGCGATCGCAGCCAGGTCGAGCGGGGCGACGGCGTCGTCGCTGGCCAGGACGGCGAAGCCGGCGAGGGTGGTGATCGCGGTGGCCCGCCGCTCCTCGGCCGCCGGGCTGCGGTGGCCGTAGATCCCCAGCGCCTCCAGGCCGGGCTCGGCCAGCAGGATGCGACCGGCGCGGTGACCGGTTTCGCCGGTGGGGTGGAGGGCCAGTCGCATGGCGACTCAGCGGTCCAGGGGCTGCCAGGGCCCGGCGGCGGTAGAGGAGCGGCGCCGCTTCCGGGAGAGGACGGCCGCCAGGAGCAGGGCTGCGGCCGCACCGAAGGACAGGCGACGCGGCAGAGGGGAGGGCACGGGGGCAGTGTAGGGAGAGGCGCCGTCCGGGCCGGAGCGACCAGTGCGATCGGGCATAGGGTCTCCATCCGGCGGCTCGGTGCGGGGCGTTGGCGGCGGCTACGATGCCTTTGCCCGGTTTGTAGCCGGGCGACTCGGCGGCTCCCGAGCGAGGACGCAAGAGCGAAGTCCGGTTAGATCCCGGCGCTGTTCCCGCAACTGTGAAGCCCCCAGTGGGACGAGTCAGGTCGCCTGCCGCCGGGTCGGATGTGGACGCTCTCGGAGGAAGGGTGACCTGCCGGCCTCGGCCCCCAGCCCCTCCTCCCCGACCGATGGGGAGGCGCGCGTGAATCGAGCCCGATCTGCGCCCGTGGTGGCGCTCGTCCTGATCCTCTCCCTTCTTGGCGCCGCGTGCGGTGGGGGAGGGGATGGGGGGCCCACGACGGCCGCCCCCTCTGCCGGCTTCCCGGTGGAGGTGGCCGGCACGGTGATCCCGGCGGCGCCGCAGCGCATCGTGTCGGCTTCGGCCTCGCACACCGAGATCCTCTACGCCCTCGGTGTGGGGGAGTGGATCGTGGCCACCGACCAGTTCTCCAACTTCCCGCCGGAGGCGGAGGACACGCCCAAGCTCGATGCCTTCAACCTGGGGGTGGAGTCGGTGGCGGCCTTCGATCCCGACCTGGTCGTCCTGTCCTACGACCCGGGGGACCTGCGGGAAGGCCTGGCCGCCCTGGGCATCCCCAGCCTGCTGTTCGACCCGCCCCTCACCCTGGAGGACGCCTACGGGCAGATGCGGGCGTTGGGGGCGGCGACGGGCCTCGTGGCCGAAGCGGCCGCCCTGGTGACCGGGATCGAGGGCGAAGTCGCCCGCCTGATAGCGGCCGTCCCGGCCCGGGAGACTCCCCTCACCTACTACTACGAACTGGACCCCACCCTCTACAGCCTCACCTCGAGCACCTTCGTGGGAGGCCTCCTCGGGTTGCTGGGGATGGAGAGCATCGCCGACGCCGCCGACGGCGCCGGCACGGGCTTCCCGCAGCTCAGCGCCGAGTTCGTGCTGGCCGCCGATCCGGGCTTCATCTTCCTGGCCGACACCCGCTGCTGCGGCCAGTCGGCGGCCACCCTGGCGGAGCGGCCCGGGTGGGCCTCTCTGGAGGCGGTGGCGGAGGGCCGGGTCGTCCCCCTGGACGACGACCTCGCCTCCCGGTGGGGCCCCCGCCTCGTGGACTTGCTGGCCGCGGTGGGCGGAGCGATCACCGCCCCGGGCGGGGGATGACCGCGCCCCGCCCGCTGCGGCGCCTCTCCCCCCTTGCGGTGGGGGTCTCCCTGCTGCTGCTCCTGGGGGCGCTCCTCGCCGGCCTGCTGGTAGGGGCGGTGGGCTTGTCCCCGGGGGCGGTACTGGCCGAGGTGGCCGATCGCCTGCCCTTCGTCTCGGTCGATTCCGGCCTGTCGGAGCAGCAGGCGGCCATCGTCTGGGACCTGCGCCTCCCCCGGGTGGTTCTGGCCGCCCTGGTGGGGGCGACGCTGGCGGCCGCGGGAGCCGCCTACCAGGGGGTCTTCCGCAACCCACTGGCCGATCCCTACCTGCTCGGGGTGGCGGCCGGGGCGGGCCTGGGGGCCACCATGGGCATCGTCACCCTGGGCTCCGCTTCGGCGGTGGTGCCGGCGGCCGCCTTCGCCGGGGCCCTGGTGGCGGTGGCGCTCACCTACGCGCTGGGCGGCGTCGCGGGTGGCCGCTCCGGGACCACCCTGGTGCTGGCCGGAGTGGCGGTGGCGGCCTTTTTCACCGCGGCGCAGACCTTCGTGCAGCAACGGCACGCCGACACCGTGCGCGAGGTCTACTCCTGGATACTGGGCCGGCTGAGCACCGTGGGCTGGTCCGAGGTGGCTGTGCTCGCCCCCTACGCCGGGGTGTCCCTCCTGGTCCTCCTGCTGCACCGCCGCCTGCTCGACGTCATGGCGGTGGGGGAGGAGGAGGCGGAGACGCTGGGGGTGAGCGTCTCCCGGGTCCGCCTGGTGGTCGTGGCCGCCGCCACCCTGGGCACGGCCGCCGCGGTGGCCGTCAGCGGCCTCGTCGGCTTCGTGGGCATCGTGGTCCCCCACGCCGTGCGCCTGATGGTGGGGAGCAGCTACCGGGTGATCCTGCCGCTCTCGGTGCTGGGCGGAGCCGCCTTCCTGGTGCTGGCCGACCTGGGGGCCCGCACCCTGGCGGCGCCCTCGGAGGTCCCCCTCGGGGTGATCACCGCCTTCGTCGGGGCGCCCTTCTTCGCCGTCGTGCTGCGTTCCGCCCGCAGGGGGTGGGGGCCGTGAGCGGGATCGTCGCTCGCGGGGTCGGGGTCCGCTACGACGGCCGGGTGGCCCTCGAGGGGGTGGACCTGGACGTGGCCGCGGGTGAGTGGGCCGCTCTGGTGGGGCCCAACGGGGCGGGCAAGTCGTCGCTGCTGCGAGCCCTGGCCGGGACGGTCCCGGCCACCGGCACAGTGGCGGTGGGGGGGCGCTCGCGCCACGACATGTCGCGGCGGCGCTGGGCCCGCCTGGTGGCGGCCGTGGCCCAGCACCCGGTTCTGCCCACCGGATTGACCGCGGCCGAGTACGTCCTGCTGGGCCGCACCCCGCACCTCGGTTACCTGGCTGCCGAGAGCCGGCGCGACGTGGCCGCCGCCCTGGCCGCCCTGGAGCGCCTCGACGCCGGGGCCCTGGCCCCTCGGCCTCTGGGGAGCCTCTCCGGCGGCGAGCGCCAGCGGGTGGTGCTGGCCCGGGCCCTGGCCCAGGACCCCGAGGTGCTGCTCCTCGACGAGCCCACCGCCTCGCTGGACATCGGCCACCAGCAGCAGGTCCTCGACCTGGTGGAGGGCCTCCGCCGGGAGCGGGGGCTCGCCGTGGTGGCCGCCCTGCACGACCTGACCCTGGCCGCACAGTACGCCGGCCGCCTGGTCCTGCTGGACCGGGGCCGGGTGGCGGCGGAGGGCCCCGCCGATGCCGTGCTGACCCCCGAGGGGTTGGCCCGCTTCTCCGGGGCCCGGGTGGCCCTGCTGCGGGGACCGGACGGGGAACTGGTGGTGGCGCCCCGGCGGCACACCTGAGAAGGGCCCCAGGGGATTGAGCGCCCGAACCGGCGCCGATGGGGCATAGTGGCCGGGTGATGCTGCGCCGCACCGCCGTTGCTGGAACCCTGTGCCTGGCCCTGGCCGCCCCGGCGGCGGGTTGCGGCGGGGGCGGTAGCGCGACCGGCGTGGCCACGCTGGAAGGAGCCTCCACGACCACGACGGTGGCCTTGGCCTCCGATGCCGGAGAAACCAGCCTGGAGGAGGCTCTGCTGGGCTTCACCGCCTGCATGCGGGAAGAGGGCATCGACCTGCCCGACCCCGAACTCGACGCCGAGGGGAACCTCAAGCTGGTCTCGTTCATGGCGGATGCCGGAGCGGCGGCCGCCGCCGCCGGCGGCACGGAGGCGCTGCGGGACGCCGCCACCGCCTGCCGCCACCACCTGACGGGGGTGGCGCTGCGCTTCGCCTCGATCGACCGCACGGAGATGCAGGACCGCCTGCTCGCCTACGCCGGCTGCATGCGGGAGCACGGCTACGACCTGCCGGATCCCGACTTCTCCGGCGCGGGGCCCGGGATGAGGGGACCCTTCCCCGGCCTCGGCCTGGGCGCGTTCGACGATCCGGCCTTTCAAGAGGCCAATGAATCCTGCCAGGGGATCTTCTCCGGCCTGGTTCCCGAGGGAGACGAATCAGCGGAGGGCGGATGAAGCCGGAGAGCCCCGGCCCTGCCTCCGCGGCTAGCCTCGGCGCGGTGCGGGCAGGCGGGAGGGCCTTCGCCGCGGCGGTGCTGGTGCTGGCCGCCCTGGGGGTGGCGGCGCGCCCCGCCGCGGCCACCTCGCCCCTGGAGGGCATAACGGCCGCGCTGGAACGCGAAGCCGACCGCTTGGAGCGGCTGACCTCGGGCCCGCGGGTGGGCGGTCCCGACTGGGCCGTGGACGTGCAGGTCAACCTCACCGTCGTGGAGGTGCGCGTGTGGCGCTGGCGAACGGCGGTGGCCGAGGTCCTGGCCGGGCGGCTGGGAGCCGCCGTTGGGGAGCAGGTGCCGTCCTCCGGGGGAGCGCTCTCCTCGATCCCGGCGCTCGGCCTGCTGCCCGACGACGCCGAGGCGGCGCGGTTGCGACCCGTTCTCGAGGACTGGGCGGAGTACCGCCGCGCCCTGAGCCGGGTGCTGGACCTGATGGCGGGGCTCCGGGCGGCGGCCGCTCCCGGGACGGCCGGCCTCCTTCCCCCGGGCCGGGTGTGCCCGGTGGCCGGGCCGCACCACTTCGAGCACACCTGGGCTAAATTGCGGCCCTGGGGCCGAGCCCACAGGGGTGAGGATGTCCACGCCGAGCCGGGCACGCCCTTGGTCGCCATCGAGAGCGGCACGATCGTTCAGTCCGGCTGGCACTGGTCCGGGGGCTACGGGGTGTACTTGGAGGGCTACTACAGCGGCGATGTCTACTACTACGCCCATATGGCCTGGCTCCCGCGGGAGGTCCGCCCTGGGGTCGTGGTCCGGGTGGGCGATCTGCTCGGCTGGGTGGGCCGCAGCGGCAACGCCACTTCCCCCCATCTGCACCTGGGATGGATACCCGACAACCCGGGCCGCTGGGTGGACCTGGACGGACTGGCGGACCCCTACCCGCTGCTCGTAGGCCTCTGCGGCTCGGGCTAGAACCCCAGCGCGGCTCGCAGGGACTCCGGGAGCTCCGCAGTGTGAATGCCTCGCAGCGGGGTGATGGCGACGAACCCGTCGCGCGATGCCTGGACGTCGGTGCCCTCGGGCGGGGAGAAGTGGTTCAGGTAGCCGCGATAGTCGTGGCGGTACTCCCCGTCGCCCACCCGGCTGAAGAGGCGGTCGTAGCCCACGTCGGCCACCCGGGTGAGGCGGCGCGGCGTGCTCTCGTCGGCGTCGTCGGGGAGGTTGACGTTGAGGAGCACGCCGTGGGACCCGGCCGTCCACAGCGGGGCGGCGAGGGCGGCCGCCAGGCCGGCGAGGCGCTCCCACATGGGGGTGGACTCGGGTCGGAGCGACCAGGGGCGCCACTCGTTCCAGGCGCGGGTGCGGCTCTGGGTGGAGAGGGCCAGGGCGTCCACCCCGCCGATCGACGCCTCGAGGGCGGCCCCCACGGTGCCGCTCGAGTGGATGTAGGCCGAGCCGTGGTTGTACCCGGCGTTGATGCCCGAGACGACCAGGCGGGGCGGTTCGTCGAAGAGGGCGTGGAGGCCCAGTTGCACGCAGTCGGCGGGGTAGCCGCTCACCGCGTGGACCTCGACGCCGCCGCGCTCGACGACCTTCACCCGCAGGGTCTCGAAGCGGGTGATGGCCTTGCCCACCCAGGAACGCTCGCCGTCGGGGACGACCACCCGCACCGGGGCCAGGGTGGCGATGGCCCGGGCCAGCGGCGGCAGGGAGGGGACCTCGGCGCCGTCGTCGTTGGTGACCAGGATCCAATCCACGGGGGGAGACGATAGGGCGATCGGCGCCCTCTCCCGCCCGAGCCGGGCGGGAGAGGGCCGGGGTGAGGTCCTCTGGATGCCCGCCCGGCGGCGGGTGCGGGGTCGACGATGGGGCGGTGCGGACACTCCCGGGGTGGAAGATCTGGGTGCGGGG
>JALOLI010000337.1 GCA_025456165.1 Acidimicrobiia bacterium
CCGGGCTGCGGGCGAGGTACGGCACCGCCTCCGCCCGGGTTCGCTCCGGCACGGTGATCCGCAGGATCTCCCCGTCCCGCCACAGGGGGTGGGCCCGCACGACCTCGGCGGAGGGGACGACCCGGTCGCGGGGCAGCTCGGAGAAGAAGAGGTTCACCACGGCGTCGCCGTCGACCGGGTTGACATCGAGTCCGGCCTGCCCCTCGAACTCCTCGGCTATTCCACTCAGCAGCGAGACCCGGCCACCGGGGGTGACGGCCTGCACATCCTCCAGATACACCCAGGCCTCCGGGGAGGCCGGGCCGGTCAGCACCGGTTCTCGCTCGATCCACAGGGCCTGCAGTACCAGGGCGCCGCCGTCGTCGGGGAACGGCCCGTTGCGGGCCTCGCCGCCGGCGAGCCCGATGGTCATCGTGCTCCAAGCCCGGTCGTCGAAGGGCGCATCGGCCACGAAGATGCGGAAGCGGCCCTGCTCGTCCACCGCCCGGGCCAGCAGCCGCACCGCTTCGACTTCCCCGCCCGCCACCAATCCGGCCCAGGTCAGCGGCTCCTGGATCCCTGCGATCTCGAGGGCGGTGGTGCCGGCGGGCAACTCCACCCCCCAATCGGCCGGACCGCCCAGGCCGGCCGGGCCGAGCAGCGATGCATCGCCGTAGTCGTCCCGCCAGTAGACGACCTGAGCGAAATCGGACGGCCGAACCGCCAGCAACTGCCCGGTGCGCGACGACAGCCGCGCCGACGCCAGCGTCCGGTACACGGGCGTGCCGACGGCCCCATCGGGCACCGTCAGGAAGCCGGCGCCCTCGGCCACCATGCGGACGTCGCCCCCCGATTGGTAGGCCGCTCGGTCGTAATACGAAGCGTCGAGAGTGTCGGCATAGGTGAGGGCGAAGGCCCCGAAGCCGGTGGTCAGCCAGACCAGCAGGGCCAGGCGGCCGTAGGGAATCGGGTTGCGGCCGAGGTGCCAGCCGGGCAGGGCGGCGGCCATGCCGCGGAATCGGGTCATGATCCACCCGATGCTCCGCAGCAGCAGGGGCAGCACCCGCAGCAAGAGGAGTGCCCCGGAGAACAGGAACAAGGCCGGGGCGGCCACCGAGAAGGGGTCGAGGCCGACATCCTCCTGGCCGGAGGTATCGACCAGGCCCCGTTGGCGCAGTTCGTACAGCACCACCGCCGCCAGCACCACCAGGAAGAGGTCCAGGTAGTAGCGCTGCCAGACCGACTGCCGGGCCGGCCGGGACGCCAGCGCCCGCAACTCGAGCACCCCGCGCCGGGCCAGGGGAACGATGGCCAGGCCCATGGCGATGAAGGTCAGCACGCCGCCGCCCAGCACGAAAGGCAGCACCGAGCGCGCCTGGGACACCGACAGCGCCTCGCCGCCGGTGAGGGTGGACATGGGCGGGATCCGGCCGCTGAGGGCGACCATGCCGCGCGCCACGAACGGGGCCAACAGAGAAGCGCCTAACGCGATCACCGCCGACTGGGTCGTGTGGATGCCGATGGTCTGCCAGGTCGAGGCGCCGCGCATGCGCAGGAGGGCGATCTCCGACGACTCCCGCTCCAGTGCCAGGGCCGCCATGTAGATCAGGAAGTACAGGGCCCCGGCGACGACCAGAGCCAGCATGGCGAGGATCGGGGCGCCGAACACCACGCTGCGCACCCCGAACTCCTCGATCAGGGCGGGCAGTTGAGGTGCGGGTGGCGGTGAGACGGCGGAAGCCCCGCTCTTCGCGCAGCCAGGGATCACCTTCGGGATTCGCGGCAAAGGTGCCCGTCCAGACATCGAAGGCTTCCGGCGCGGCGAAGACGAGACGGCCCGGGTCCACCCCGTCCCAGAGTATGGCGTTGGGGTCGAGGGAGCGGGCGATGCCGGCCACCTCCACCATCTCGAACCACTCGGGCTGAGAGGTGAAGGCCCGCAGCACCACCCGGTCGCCGACGTCGAGCTGGGCCAGGGTGGCCAGTTCCTCCCCGAGCACCACCTTCAGGATCGGCTCGGCGCTGCGAGCCGGGTCCTCGAAGGCGGGGAACTCGCCGGCGATCAGCTCCAGGCGCGCGGCGATGTCGGGAGAGGTGAAGAGCCGCGACTGGGTCGCCTCCATGGAGGGCTGCGGCCAGGGGACGCTCTCGGGGTTGGCCCCGGCTTCCCGCCACCCCTCGGCCAGGCTCAGCCAGTCCGGGTAGCCGAGTTGGATCAACACCAGCTCCCGGCTGGCGGTGCGCTCCTCCACCGTCGGGTACCAGGTCTCCACCGCCACCGAGGCGTCGGCGATGGCCTGCCGCCCGGCGTCCGCCTGGTCGGCGGAGTACTCGTTCATCGTCAGGGCGGCGCTCAGGTCCACCGTGGAGTCGGGGGCGTTGCGGAACGTGTAGAGGAGGTCGATGGCCGAGACCGAGGCCTCGTAGAGGGGGAGCACCGCCAGCAGGGCGATGACCAGGGTGGCCCCGAGAAAGGACCCGAGCAGCATCCAGCGCCGCGCCCACAGGCGGCGCAAGACCAGCCCGAAGTAGGTCGCCCAGCGCATCCGCCCGGACCCTCCGATCCATCACCCGGCCGATTGCCCATCACCGGAGGCCGCCCGGCGCGTCGGGCTGCGGTCACGCGAGAACGCAGGCTACGCCCCGATTCCAGGGAGTGCCAATTCCTCGGCCCGGAGGCAGGCCACCCGCGTATCCCCGACCCGGCGCGGCCGGGGCCTCTCGGCGCAGCACGCCTCGAGCGCGAAGGCACAGCGCGGGGCGAACGGGCATCCCGGCGGAAGTTCCCACAACTCGGGCGGGTCGCCCGGGATGGGCCGCAGCCGGCCCCGCGAGAGGGAAGGCACCGACCCGAGCAAGCCGTCGGTGTAGGGGTGGCGCGGCGACCGATAGAGGACCCCGGCGGGAGCCTCCTCGACTACCAGGCCCCCGTAGACCACGGCCACCCGGTCGGCCACCGCCGCGACCACTCCCAGGTCGTGGGTGACCAGCAGCAACCCCATGCCCCGCTCGCGCCGCATGTCGTCGATGAGGGCCAGCACCGCCCGGGCCACGGTGACGTCCAGGCCGCTGAGAGGTTCATCGGCGATGAGCATCCGGGGCATGCTGAGCAGGGCGGCGGCCAGCATGGCGCGCTGCGCCTGGCCCCGCGACATCTCGTGGACGAAGGACAGGTACTTCAGCCGGCGGGGGAGCCGCACCCGGCCCAGGGCGTCCAGCACCCTCTGCTGCACCTCGGCGGCGCCGAGGGCCTCGTGGGCCTCCAGGACCTCGCCGGACTGCGGTCCGATCATCTCGATAGGGTCCCAGGCGCCGATGGCATCCTGGAAGAGCACCCCGATTCCCAGGCCGACCAGGCGCCGCCAGTCGGTTTCCTCCAGATCCTGGAGCACCCGGCCCCGGAAGACGGTCCGGCCCCCCACCACCTCGGCCCCGGCGGGCAGGAGGTCCACGGCCCCCATGGCGATGAGGCTCTTGCCCGAACCCGATTCCCCCACCAGCGCCAGGACTTCTCCCTCCCCCACCTGCAGGGAGATCCCGTCGATCGCCTTCACCCGCCGCCCGTCGCGGAAGCGCAGTTCGACCTCGAGGCCGTCGACCTCGAAGAGCGGGGCCGCGGTCATCTCAGCCGCCCGCCTCCAGCCGGCCGAGGGCTCGGCGCAGTCGCTCCCCGGCCTCCGCCGCTACTGCCTCGAGGCCCGGCGCGGTGCTGAGCCGGGACATCAGACCCGGATCCATGGCCGCCACCATGGTGGCCCCACCCAGGTCGTACACCACGACGTTGCAGGGGAGGAGCAGGCCGATCTGCTCGTCGGC
>JALOLI010000338.1 GCA_025456165.1 Acidimicrobiia bacterium
TCTGACCGGTATCGAAGAGAAGACGGCCCTGGTCCACGCCGGCCTGGAGGCGCTGATCGCTCGGGAGAGCGCCCGGCGGCTGGCTGCCCTCGGTGGCTCCCAGCCCGGGCTGCGTACCCCCCGTCGGCGCCGGCCGGTCGGCTGATGCTCGTCGACACCTCGGTGTGGGTGGATCACCTGGCGCGCGGCAACGCCCGGCTGGTGGCCCTGCTCGAGGAGGGCGAGGTGGAAGCCCATCCCTTCGTCGTCGGCGAACTGGCGTTGGGCCGCCTGCGGGGGCGGGAGGAGACCCTCGCTCACCTGGCTGCGCTCCCGTCGGTCCCGGTGGCAGAACACGAAGAGGTGCTGGGCCTGGTGACGAGCAATCACCTTGCCGGTTCGGGCGTGGGCTGGGTGGATGCTCATCTGCTCGCCTCGGCGCTCATTGGTGGTACGACGATCTGGACTCTGGATCGCCCACTCGCGGCGGTGGCCCGCCGGCTGGGCGTCGCCGGCTGAGCCCCTACCGAAGCCGCCGGGCGCGGCGGGCCGCGTCGACCCGGCCGACGAACTCTGCGCTGGTAACGACGGCCGTGCCGCGCCAGGGAGAGAGGCGCAGCAGGTGGTCGTCGTCGGAGACGATCAGCACCGCCCCGCAGGCGAGAGCGCCTTCGAGGATCCGGTTGTCCTCGTGGTCGGGGCAATCGGTCACTGCCACCTTCGGTTCGACGATGTCGCCCCCCGACGCCGCCGCGATGGCGGCCAGCACCTCCACGTAGCGCCGGGCTTGCTCGGCCGACCACCCGAACCCGTCCGGAGGGGCCCCGGTGAGCACCCGGACCGTGTTCACCAGGATGTGGGGGCTGAGGAAGAGGGCGAACTCCCGGGCGTCGTTCAGGATGCCGACCACGCCGGCTGCCGGGTTGCCCCGAACCGGTGGCGGGGAGGGCCAGGAGTGGAACGCGTCGTTGCCGCCGGCGACGGCGGCGACCAGGACATTGATGTCGACGACGACGGGTTGCAGTTGGCTCACCGGTTCTTCAGGGCCCGGCGTACCACGGCGACGGCCTGCTGGTGGGTGAGCCCGACCGCGGCGGAACGCTCGTTACCGTAGGCCTGGAGCTCTGCGAGCTGCTCGGCTCGCTCGACCGCTTCCATGTGGTCGAGAGCGGAACGGAGGAAGGCCGAGCGGTTGCCTCCGCCGTAGCGTGCGGTCAGCCTCTCGAGACGAGGCCGGTCCTCGTCGGCCACGGCGAAGCCGATGGTGCTGCTGCTCATGTCATTCATAGTAAGAGAGTTGCATATGGAGTGCAATGCCGTCCGGCGGGGGCGCTGGGACGATCGGGCTCAGCCCGATGGTGCCCTCTCGACGACGGCGCGCCAAGCCCTGTTGCCCTTCCGGCCCCAGGGGGTAAGATGGCCGTCACGACGCGGGGTGGAGCAGTCTGGTAGCTCGTCGGGCTCATAACCCGAAGGTCGCAGGTTCAAATCCTGCCCCCGCTACCACAAGACCCGTTGCCCAGCAACGGGTTTTGCGTTGTCTGGGTCGGCGTGGCGGCCGTGGGGGGCACCTTCGGGCCGGAGGCCCGACGGAAATTGGGAGGAAGAGGCAGACCCCATGGAAGAGCGCGACCCCATGGAGGAAAGGGCGATGTCGCTTTGGAGGGGGCGGATCGCGCCTTAGGCAGCCGGATCCACCACTTCGGGTATGGGCGCCTTCACGCCTTGGGTGCGGCCTTTCTCGTGATTGACGGGCCCATTGCGGGTTTCCTCAATGCGCTTTCCGGATCATGAGATCCGGTATGTCTGATTCTGGAAGGCGCGTCCTCCCGCCGGCGGCCACTGCCGGCGCGGCGTGGTCTCAGGCTCCTACGGCCGGATGTCCATCAGCAGGAGCGGAGACTGCGCCGAAACACCCGGCGGGACCTTGGCGGTCTTCAGCAGCAGCGGCCAGGCGGCTTCCAAGGGCACCAGGCGCGGGGATTGCAGGGCGATCTCGCGGCCGGCGATCCGCAGCCGCGCTCCGTCGGCCGCCATCACGTTCTTGACCCAGTCGGTGCGCGGGCCGTACATGGGGATGAACAGATAGCCGCCGTCGATGGGGTGGGCGTCGAGGGGGGTCTGGTAGGTGGCTCCGGAGGAGCGGCCGGTGTGCATGAGGACCGGCCGCACCCCGCGCCTGATCTCAAGAGGGTTGAACACCCGCTTGTTGATGCGGGCCAGCCAGCGTGGCATCGGCACTCCGGGCTCCTTCAGTTGGAGAGTACGCAGGTCCGGCGATCCCGAGGGCCGCTCCCTGCGGCCGGGGCCCCCGCTCCGGGCTGAAGGATCCCAGGGCCTGCGCTGGGGTTGGCCTTACGGCCGAATGCAGCCGGGTCAGGTGTTGGGCATACTTACGCTGAGGAAGGGGTGGTCATGGGGAAGTCTCGTTCGGGGCGCCGCGTGCGCTGGCTCGTTGTCGCTCTGCTCACGGCGATCGCAGGGCTGGTGACCGGCTTCGCTGGGGCGTCGGCCCTGTCGGGTTCTGTCAGCCCCGCCTCAGCGGGTGATGCCGTCGTGCAGGCTCCCAGCGGCTGCTCCACCACCTGGGATGCGGTGGCTTACTGGTGTTTCGACGATCAGGTGAGTCCGACAGATGATGGGGCGGGCAGCCACAACGCCACGGTGGTCGGGGCTGCTTTCGCCACGTCGAGCCTGCCTCCCGTGCCGACGAGCCGAGCTGCGCTCGTCTTCGACGGGTCCAATGACTACGCCTGGACCCCTGACCCCAATGGGGCGGGGAACCTGGATGGCTTCTCGCAGATGACGCTGGCGGCTTGGGTGAAGCCGGACAAGGTCAGTGGCGTTCACATGATCGTCTCCAAGTACAACCACTCGGTGGCCGTGTCCTACTGGCTTCTCCTGCGGGGCGACGAGATTGAGGTGCCCTCACCTCCACCAATGTGAATGTGACGGCCGGTCAGTGGACTCACGTGGCCGGAACGTGGACTGGCACGAAACTCAGGTTGTACGCCAACGGCAGCCTGGTCGGTACCCAGACGGTGGGTGCGATCGACATGAACGACTCGCGCGTCGCGGTGGACATCGGCCGGTCCATGTCGAACGGCGGTTACTTCGATGGGGCAATTGACGAGGTGTACATCTTCGACCGGGCGCTCACGACTGCCGAGGTAGGGAACCTGGCGGCGTCGATTCCCCCGCCTCTTCCGGTG
>JALOLI010000339.1 GCA_025456165.1 Acidimicrobiia bacterium
CAACCAGAAGCTACAGGATGTCGACCGTGCCGAGACCATCGGCGTTGGAGTGCGGGCGCTGATCGGCTCCTCCTGGGGCTTCTTCGCCACCGCCGACCTCACCACGGCCACCGCTCGCCGGGCCGGGGAGCGGGCGGCGTCCATCGCCGCCGCCTCCTCCAGGGTTCCCGGCCCGGCGGTGGAGTTGGCCGGCGTCCCGGTGGGGGAGGCCTTCTGGGAGACCCCGTTCGTCGAGCACTGGGCCGACGTGCCCCTCGCCGACAAGGTGGACATGCTGGTGGGGGTCACCGCCACCATGCAGGGCGTCGCCGGCATCGCCCTGGCCCGGGCCGAACTGGGCTTCTACGACACCGAGAAGTGGTTCGTGTCGTCCCAGGGCCACCGCATCCACCAGCACATCGTGGAGTCGGGCGGCGGGTACGACGCCACCGCCCTGGGCGAGCGGGAGACGCAGCGACGCTCCTACCCGCAGTCCTTCGGCCAGTACGAGACCGGCGGCTACGAGACGGTGCGCGCCTGGGACTACCCGGGCAACGCGCCGCGGATCGCCGAGGAAGCCGTGCAGCTGCTCTCCGCGGACGAGTGCCCCGAGGGGGAGAAGACGCTGATCCTGGAGGGCAGCCAACTGGCGCTGCAGATCCACGAGTCGGTGGGCCATGCCATCGAGCTGGACCGGATCCTCGGCTGGGAGGCCGCCTTCGCCGGCACCTCGCACCTCGACCTGGATCATGCAGATCACCGCCGACGCCACCATCCCCGGCGCCCTGGGCACCTTCGGCTACGACGACGAGGGCACCCCGGCGCAGTGTGTGGACATCGTCAAGGACGGCATCTGGGTCGGGGTGCTCTCCGGCCGCGACTCGGCGGCCCGGGCCGGACTGCCTCCCGGGGGCATGGTGCGCGCCGACGGCTTCAACCGGCTCCCCATGGTGCGGATGACCAATGTGGGCTTGCTCGCCGGCGAATCCTCCTTGGAGGAGATGATCGCCGCTACCGACGACGGCATCTACATGGCGACGAACCGCTCCTGGTCGATCGACGACCGGCGGCTCAACTTCCAGTTCGGCACCGAGATCGGCTGGGAGATCAAGAAGGGCAGGCTGGGCCGCATGCTGAAGAACCCCACCTACACGGGGATCACCCCGCAGTTCTGGGCACAGCTCGACCGGCTCGGCGGGGAGGCCGAGCGGGTCCACTGGGGGACGCCCAACTGCGGGAAGGGCCAGCCGATGCAGATCGGCCACACCGGGCACTCGGCTTCACCCGGACGGTTCGCCAGCGTGAGAGTGGGGGTGAGGGGATGATCGACCCGGCGTCCATCGCAGAGCGCATCGTGGAGATGGTGGGCGGCCGGGCCGACGCCCAGGCCACCGTGGTTACCGGTGAGGCCGCCCTGACCCGGTTCGCCAACTCCTTCATCCACCAGAATGTGGCCGACGCCACCCGCATGGTCTCCGTCAGGGTGGCCGTCGAGGGCCGGGTGGCCCGGGGCACCGACACCCGCACCGACGACGCCGGCCTGGCGGCGCTGGTCGAGCGCACCATCGAGGCGGCCCGGCTTGCTCCCGCAGACCCGGAGTGGCCCGGGATGGCGCCTCCCGCGCCGCTGCCGGCCATCGACAACTACGACGCCGAAACCGCCGCCGCCTCTCCGGAGCAGCGGGCCTCGCTGGTGGCGGAGTTCATCGCTGCCGCCGGCGGCACCGATGCCGCCGGCTTCTGCGACACCGAGGCGGAGGTGATCGGGTTCGCCAACAGCCGGGGCCAGCGGGGGACGACCCGGCGGACCCGAGCCACCATCGACGGCATCCACCGGGTGGGCACCATCGCCGGCTCCGGGCATCAGACCTCGCAGCGGATCGCCGACCTCGACGGCGCCGCCGTGGGGGCCCTGGCCGCCGAGCGCTTCCACCTGGCAACGAACCCCTTCGACCTGAAGCCCGGGGAGTACGAGGTGGTCCTCTCTCCCGAGTGCCTGGCAACCATCGGCATCTTCCTCGGGTTCTACGGCTTCAACGGCAAGGCGGTCACCGAGGGCCAGTCGTTCCTCGAGGTCGGGGCCGCCCAATTCGACGAGCGGATCGACATCTGGGACGACCCGGGCCGGTCCGGTTCGGTGGGGCTTGCCTTCGACGGTGAGGGCACGCCGAAGCGCCGGCTCGACCTGGTCCGTGGCGGGGTGACGCTGGCCGCGACCCACGATCGCAAGACCGCGGCTCGCGTCGGCACGGAATCGACCGGGCACTCGGTCCCCGGGATGGAGGCCTGGGGCGCCATGCCCATCGACCTGGTGATCGGCGGGGGCGGCGCGGCGGAGGCGCAGATGATCGCCGCCGTCGAGCGCGGCCTGTACGTGGCCACCTTCAACTACTGCCGGGTCCTCGACCCGAAGAGCCTGGTGGTCACCGGCCTCACCCGGAACGGCACCTTCATGATCGAGAACGGAGCCATCACCGGGGCGGTGACCAACCTCCGGTTCACCCAGTCCTTCGTGGCCGCCCTCGGCCCGGGGCGGGTGCTCGACCTGGGCGCCGAGGTGCGCTTCGCCGATTCCGAGTTCGGGCCGGGGCTGGTGCGGGCGCCGGCGATGCGCCTCGCCGCCTGGAACTTCACCGGAGGGGCGGAGGGGTGAGCCGGGAGTAGGCGGGCCGACCGGCGGGCGCCCGGCTGAGAATGGGCTGCCGCCGGGAGACGGCCAACCCCCGCAGAGGCCGTATCCTTGTCCGGCTCACCTGTTCCCGACCAACTGGAGACGACCGATGAACGCCGAGATGCTGGCCAAGGTACGCGACGAGGCCGGTTTCATCGCCGCCCTCGACCAGAGCGGTGGCAGCACGCCG
>JALOLI010000060.1 GCA_025456165.1 Acidimicrobiia bacterium
GCAGCTGGCCGTGGCGCATGCGGTTGATCAGCTGGGCCTGGTGGTCGTCGATGCGGCGGATGATCTGGCTGCTGGCGATGCGCGGCTTGATGCGGTCGGACTCCTCGGCGCCGATCGCCTGCAGGATGGCGGCTCCGGCGGCCCGGGTCTCGGCCTGCTCCGGGCAGTGGATCTCGAGCAGCCCGAAGTAGCGCTCAACGATCTGCATGCCCGGCTTCACCTTGGTGGCCTTGAGGGCGACGTCGGTGAGGCGGTTGATCTCGATGCCGGGGCTGATCTCCACCATGAGGGAGGCATCCTTGGCCAGCGGCAGGAAGCCCTGCGCCACCGTGCCCAGGAAGGCGGCGTACTGGGGCTGCAGGCTGTCCAGGAACGAATAGCCGCGTAGATCGACGTCGCTCTTCACCCCGCTCCTCCCGACTCGCTGACGATAGCGATCCCGGCCGAGGCGCCGATGCGCGTGGCGCCGGCGGCGATCAGTTCCTCGGCGTCCTTGCGGGTCTTGATGCCCCCCGACGCCTTGATGCCCATGTCGGGCCCGACGGATTCGCGCATCAGGGCCACGTCGTAGACCGTGGCCCCGCCCGGGCCGAAGCCCGTCGAGGTCTTGACGAAGTTGGCCTTGGCCCGCTTGGCCAGGCGGCTGGCGATCACCTTCTCCTCGTCGGTCAGCATGGCCGCTTCGATGATCACCTTGCAGACCACCCCCGCCTCGCGGCAGGCATCGGCCACACCGGCGATGTCGCGCTCCACCAGTTCGTAGTCGCCCGACTTCAGGGCCCCGATGTTGATCACCATGTCGATCTCGCGGGCGCCGTCGCGGATGGCCTGGCGGGCCTCCAAGGCCTTGATGGCCGGGGTGTGAGCCCCCAGGGGGAACCCCACCACCGAGCAGGCCACGGCATCGCTCCCCCGCAGGTTGAGCGCCACCCGGCGCACCCAGGCGGGGTTCACGCACACCGAGGCGAAGCCGAACCGCCGGGCCTCATCGCACATCCGGTCGACTTCGTCGGCGCTGGCGTCGGCCCGCAGCAGGGTGTGGTCGATGAACCCGGCGAGGTCGGTGGGAACGTCGGCGCCGACCCCGTTGTACGAGATGCGGGACGCTCCGGCCGCCACGACCTCGCGCACCTTGCCCGAGGAGTGCGAGGCGCAGTCGCCCGGGCAGAGCAGGCACTGGGCGAAGGCCTCGCCCGTCAGGGCGGTGAGCACTCGCCGGGTGACGGCTTCGACGACGACTTCGATGTCCTGGCTCACGAGATCACCCGGCTCATGAGATCACTCATGAGGCCACCTTCCCCGCCAGGTAGCGGCGCTCGACGGCATCGATCTTGGCCACCCGGGCGGCGTGGCGGCCTCCGCCCCAGGCCGTAGCCAGCCAGGCCTCCACAATCTGCCAGGCCAGGTTCTCCCCGATGAGCCCGGCCCCCAGGGTGAGCACGTTGGCGTGGTTGTGCTCCCGGCTGTTCACCGCGGTGGACATGTCGTAGCAGAGGGCGGCCCGCACCCCGGGCACCTTGTTGGCCACCATCGCCGAGCCTATGCCGGCGCCGTCGACGGCGATGCCCCAGGCGCAGCGGCCGGCAGCCACCGCCTCCGCCACTTTGACGGCGAAGTCGGGGTAGTCGACCGACTCGGTGGAGTTGGTCCCGCAGTCCTCCACCGTGTAGCCCTTCTCCCGCAGCCGGAAAGCGAGGCGTTCCTTGAGCTTGAAACCCCCGTGGTCGGCGCCGATGGCGATGGGGCCACCGGCCACCGGCACCGGCCCGGCCACCGCCGGAGCCGGCTCGGGGGCGGACGACGGAGCCGTCGACGGTGGCGAAGCCCCACCCGCTCCGGCGCTGCCGGCGGCCATGACGTCGGCCACGACGCGGCGCACCAGGGCGCGAATCTCTTCTTCCGACGGCACGGGGCGCCCGGTCACGCCGGGATTATCCCACGAAGTGCCTCCCGGCAGCGGTCCTATGCTGGGCCGCCACTCGACAACGGAGCCGCCGCGTGGGCACCGACCCCACCTCCATCTGGGAAAGGACCGGGACCCGGCTGCGCCGACCGGTCCCGACCCCCGCGCCGGCGCCCCGGGGAGCCGCCTCCGGACCTGCCGAAGAGCGCCCGGCAGCGCCGGCGCGCATCGGCCTGAAGGAGGCCTCCCGGCGCTACGGCGTCGCCCTGGGGACGCTGCGCGCCTGGTGCCGCGCCGGCGAGGTGGACGCCGTCATGGGACGCGGCCCCCAAGGACGCCAGTGGATGGTGGCCCCGGCATCGGTGGCGGCCAGGAAGCGCCGTGCCGGCGGCGGAGGCAAGACCGCGGCCGGCCCCACCGGCGACGGCACCGCCATGCTGGTGCCGCGCGACGCCTGGGATCGCCTGCTGGCCCAACTGGGCCACCTCCACGAGGCAGGCCAGCAGCTCGCCGAGGCCCGGGAGCGGGCCGCCAAGGCGGAGACCGAGGCAGCGTTCCTGCGGGAGCGCCTCACCGAGATGCGGCAGGAGCGCGACGGCCTGCGGCAGCGCTTGGAAGCGCCCCCGGCCCCGGCCCCGGCCGACACCGCTGAGCCCCGCTTCCGCCTGCCTTTCCGCCGCCGGCCGCGGCGCTCGTAGGAACCGGGATGCGAGCCCGGGTCTGGGCGGCCATCGTCGTTTCCTCGCTCGGCTGGGGCACGGCCGGCATCGCCACCCGGGCCGCTCTCCGGGAAGGGGTGGGGCCCTTCACCATCATCGGGATGCGGGTGCTCATCGCCGCCGCCGCCGTGTTCGCCTACTCCCTGGCCCGGAGCCGGCCCCTGCCCGACCGGCGCATGTGGGGCCTGGGGGCGGTCGTCGGCCTCACCAACATCACCGCCCCCTACATCCTGTTCACCCTGGCGGTGCAGCACGCCTCGGCCGGCTTCCTCGGCATGATCATCACCAACATCCCCCTCGCCACCGCGGTGTGGGCCCACTTCCTGCTCCCCGACGAGAAGCTGAACCGGCACAAGGCCTTCGGCCTGGCTCTGGCGGTGGCCGGGGTGACCCTGCTCCTCGCCACGGGGGAGTCCGGCCTCGGCGACGCCGGGCGGGCAGGGCCCTCGGCGGCGCTGGCCCTGATCGGGGTGGTGGTGGCCGCCTTCGGCGGGGTCCACGCCCGCCGCCACGCCCCCGACCACGACGTGCTCGACCTGGCCGGCCCGCAGTTCGCCCTCGGGGCGGCGGTCCTAGTCCCGCTGATGGTCATAACCGAGGGCCTCCCCACCGGGGTCTCCGCCGCCGGCTGGGGCCTGGTGGTGACCATGGCCCTCGCCGGCACGTTCATGCCCTTCCTGCTCTACTTCTGGATGCTGCAGAGGGTCAGCGCCACCACGGCCTCGCTCCCCAGCTACCTGGTCCTGGTGATCGCCCTGACCGGCGGCGCCCTGCTGCTCGACGAGCAGGTGACCTGGCTCATGGCCGGAGGGGGCGCGCTGATCCTGGCCGGGGTCCTGTTCACGGAGAGGGCCGAGCCGGCGCCGCCCGCCGCCGGACCGGGACCCGAGGTCGTCGGCTGAGCCGCCCCGGCGGCAACGGATGCCGGCCCGTGGACTAGGTTGAACCCGTGCCCGAGACGATCATCGCCACCCAGGCCCTGGGGTTCTCCTACGGCGACATCGTCGCCCTGCGCGACGTGACCCTCGAAGTGCCGGCGGGCTGCATCGGGCTGGTCGGGGCCAACGGCGCCGGCAAGACGACTCTGCTCAAGCTCCTCCTGGGGATCCTGCGCCCCGCCGAAGGCGCCGCCTGGGCGCTCGGGCACCCACTGCCGGCCGAGGCGCTGGCGGTGCGAGCCCGCGTCGGCTACATGCCCGAGAGCGCCTGCCTCCCCCCCGACCAGACCGCCGCCGACTTCGTGGGCTACGCCGCCGAGTTGGCCGGCCTCACCAGCCGGGCCGCCCGGCAGCGGGCCAGCGACGTCCTCGGCCTCGTGGGGTTGCACGAAGAGCGCTTCCGCCACATGGGCGGCTTCTCCACCGGCATGAAGCAGCGGGCCAAGCTGGCCCAGGCCATCGTCCACGACCCCGACCTCGTCCTCCTCGACGAGCCCACCGCCGGCCTCGACCCCGAGGGCCGCGAGGAGATGCTCGAGTTGATCGGGCGCCTCGACGGCTTCGGGATCAACTCCGTGGTCTCCTCTCACGTGCTCACCGACATCGAGCGCACCTGCCACTGGGTGGTGATGCTCGACGGCGGCGGGGTGCTCCGCTCCGGTCCGCTCACCGAGATCTCCGCCACCGGCGAAGTGGCCGTCGAGGTGCTCGACGACCCCACCCCCCTGGCGGCCGCCCTGGAGGCCGCCGGCGCCGTCGTCGAGGTGCGCGGCCGTATGGTCGTGGTGCGGGCCGGCGCCGCCGACCCGTTCGATCTGGTGCGCGACGCCCTGGCCGAGACCGGCACCGCCGTTCGCCGCCTCGGGCCGCGCCGCACCACCCTGGAGGACGTCTTCCTGCAAGGGGCCGACGGTGTCTGAGGGCGTCGTCTACGACCTGGGCTACCGCCCCCACGAGGGTGAGCGCCTCGGCCGGTCCGGTGCGGTCCGGGCCCTCCTCCGGGACGGCCTGCGCCGGATGATGGGATTGCGCCGCCGGGCCCGGGCCAAGGTGGGCCCGTGGAGCCTGCTCGCCATCGCCGTCCTCCCGGCGGTCGCCTTCATCGGGGTGTCGGTGTTCACCCGCCAGATGGGGGTCGACGACGTCGAGTTCTTCTCCCACGCCCAGTATTTCGACCTGACCGGCACCATCGCCCTGCTCTTCATCGCCTTCTCGGCCGGGGAACTGCTGGTGCCCGACCGGGCCTACGGGGTGCTCCAGGTCTACGCCTCGCGCCCGTTGACTCCCGGCGACTACCTGCTGGGCCGGGCGGCGGCGCTGGCGATCGTCGTCCTGGCCTTCATGGAGTTGCCCCACCTGGTGCTGTTCCTCGGCCGGGCCTGGGTCTCCGACGACGGCTTCGGCTCGTACCTGGCCGCCAACGCCGAAGTGCTGTGGCAGACCGCCCTGGCCTCCCTGGTCTACTTCGCCGGCCTGGCTCCCCTCGCCTTCCTCTTCGCCGCCTACAGCAAGCGGCCCGCCCTGGCCTCCGGGGCTTTCGTCGGGATGATGCTGGTGCTCACGCCGGCGACCCACGCCCTGGTGGTGGAGGCCGGTTTCGCCCCCTTCGGCCTCTTCGCTCTGCAGCACCATCCGGCGGTGATCAAGGACTGGATCATGGGGACGGCGAACTACCGCCTGGTGCCGACGCGCGCCGGCTTCGACCCCTGGGTCTCGCTGGCCGTCATCGCCGTCGTCGCCCTGGCGGCCGGCTGGATGGTGGTCCGCCGCTACCGGAGGCCGGTGTGACCGCTCCCCTCGTGCCCGACCCCGCCTCCCCGTCCTGGGCGCCTGAGCCCACCGTCGAGGTGCGGGCCGTCTCGAAGTGGTTCGGGCAGAAGGTGGCGGTGTCCGACCTCACCTGCGCCTTCGGGGCCGGAGTCACCGGCCTCCTCGGCCCCAACGGGGCGGGGAAGACCACGCTGCTGCGCATGCTGGTGGGGCTGCTCTCCCCCTCCGACGGGACGATCAGCGTCCTGGGCAAGGACCCCCGCCACGACCCCGGGGTCTACCGCTCGCTGGCGATGGTGCCCGAGGAGGACGCCGTCTACGGGTTCCAGACGGCCCGGGAGTTCGTCGGCTACGCCGCCGTGCTCTCCGGCGTCGGCCCCGAAGCCGTCGAGCGAGCCATTGCCGCGGTCGAACTCGGCGACGCCGCCGACCGGCCCATCTCGGGGTTCAGCAAGGGCATGCGGCAGCGGGCCAAGGTGGCCGCGGCCCTGGTGCTCGACGCCCCGATCCTGGTGCTCGACGAACCCCTGAACGGCACCGACCCGGTGCAGCGGGCCCACCTCATCGCCATCTTTCGCCGGCTCGGCGCCGAGGGGCGCACGGTGGTGGTCTCCTCCCACGTGCTGGCCGAGGTGGAGCGCGTGGCCGACCGGGTGCTGGCCATCGTGGACGGCAAGCTGGCCGCCGCCGGCGACGTGGCCGCCATCCGCCGGGCGATGACCGACATCCCCTACCGGGTGCGCCTCGAGGCCGACGACGCCCGGCGCCTGGCCGCCGCCCTGGTCGGCTCCGAGGCGGTGGGGGCCGTAAGCGTCCACGGCCGGGTGCTGACCGTCGAGACCGGGGACCTGGCCGGCCTGGGGCGCACCGTGGCGCCGCTGGCCCGCTCCCTCGGCCTGCGCCTCTCGCTGTTCGAGCCCGAGGACCTCTCGCTGGAGAGCGTCTTCCGCTACCTGGTGAGGGGCCGATGAAGGCCTTCGCCGCCCTCGTGGCCAACACCCTGCGCCAGCAACTGGGGGGCCGCCGCATCATCCTGCTGCTTCTCCTGGGCCTCCTCCCCGCCGGGGTGCTGGGGATCCTGCTGGCCGACGAGCGCACCGCCATCGGGGCCCGTCAGGCCTTCCACGAGGCGCCCCTGGTCATCCTCTTCTTCGTCGTGCTGCCGGTCGCCTCCCTCGTGTTCGGGGCCGGGGCGCTGGGCGACGAACGGCGCGACGGCACCCTGTCCTTCATCCTGCTGCGCCCCCTGCCCCGGACCCTGCTGGCCGCGGCCAAGCTGCTCGGCGCCTGGCTTGCCGCCTTCGCCGTGGTGGGTACCGGGGCCCTGGCCATGTCGGTGGTCCTGGGCATCCGCTTCGCCAACTGGGAGACACTGGGGCCCCTGGTGCTGGCTGTGGCCCTCTCCTCGCTGGCCTACGTGTCGGTCTTCCTGGCCCTGGGCTACTTCACCGCCCGCGCCGTCCTCATCGGCCTCGTCTACGTGTTCATCTGGGAGAGCGGGATGACCTCGGCCATCCCGTCGCTGGCCTCGGTGTCGCTGATGCGCATCGGGCTCAGCGCCTACACCGCCCTGGTCCCGCTGGGCAAGGTGTACGTCGACGACGTGCTGGGTGTAGTGCAGCCCGGGGTCGGCGGCGCCGTGGCCAAAAGTTGCCCGCGGTGAGTGAACCCGGCCCCTTCCCCGAGCGCCACGGCCTCTACCGGCAGATGGGCATCGCCGCCCTGATCGTCGCCGGGGGCACCTTGCTCTCCCGGGTGCTCGGGCTCCTCCGCCAGGTGGTGTTCGCCTGGCTGCTCGGCGCCGGGGCGGCGGGCGACGAGTACTTCGTGGCCTTCGTGATCCCCGACTTCATGAATCACCTGCTCGCCGGGGCTTACATGGCGATCACCCTCATCCCCATACTCACCCGCCGCTTCGCCGCCGGCGACGAGGAAGACGCCTGGCGGGCCTTCTGGGCGGTGGCCCGGGTGCTGGTCATCGGGTCGGTGCTCCTCCTGGCCGCGGCCATGCCGTTCATCTCCCCGGTCTTGCGCACCGTGGAGCCGGGGTTCAGCGATGCTCAGATCGCCGAGGCCACCCGACTCACCCGCATCGTCCTGCCGGCCCAGGTGTTCTTCATCCTGGGCCAGCTGTTCACCGCCGTGCAGTTCGCCCGGCAGCGCTTCGTCATCGCCACCCTGGGGCCCATCATCTACAACCTGGGCATCATCGTGGGGGGCCTGGCCGGGGCCCTGGGGCGGGAGCAGCCCACCGCCGAGGGCTTCGCCTGGGGGGTCCTCGCCGGCTCGTTCCTCGGCATCTTCGTGCTGCAGTGGTGGGGAGCGAGGCGCTGCGGCCTCCGCTGGGTGGGCGGTTTCTCTCTCCGCCACCCGGCGGTGCCCCGCTACTTCGCCCTCGCCGTGCCGCTGATGCTGGGCCAGACCCTGGTGCTGCTCGACGAGCAACTGGGCCGCACTTTCGGCTCGTTCATCAGAGACGGCGGGGTCTCCTGGCTCACCTTCGGGCGCCAGACGATGCTGGTCCCGGTCGGCGTCATCGCCCAGGCCGCCGGGGTGGCGGCCTACCCCTTCCTGGCCCGCCTGGCAGCCGAGGGGAAGCACCAGGAGATGGCGGAGGCGGTGAGCCGCGCCCTGCGTTACATCGTGGTGGCCAGCCTGGCGGCGGCCGCCGCCCTGATGGCCCTCTCGGTGCCTGCGGTGCGCCTCCTCTACGAGCGCGGCTCCTTCGACGCCACCGACACCCTGGCCACCGCCGGGACGGTGGTGTTCTTCGCCCTGGGGGTGCCGATGTGGGGGCTGCAGCAGATCCTGGCCCGCGGCTTCTACGCCCGGGAGGAGATGTGGACCCCGGTCATCGTCGGCACCCTGGCCACCGCCGCGGCGGTTCCCATCTACTGGGCGCTGCATGAGGCGATGGGCGTCGAGGGCCTGGCCCTGGCCTCCAGCATCGCCATCACTCTCTACACCGCCGCCCTGGCCGTCATCTGGTACCGCCGCACCGGGTGGGACCACGCTCGGCCGGTGGCGGTCACCTCGCTGCGCAACTTGCCCCTGGCCGCCGCCGCCGGCCTGGCCGCCTGGGCCGCCGCCGACTGGGTCATGGGGCGGTTCCCCATCCAGGGGGAGATCTCCAGCCTGGCCGCCCTGGCGGTGGGCGGGATCATCGTGGTGGCAGTTGCCCTGGCCCCGCCGTGGGTGCGGCGGGGGCTGCGCCCATGACCGCCACTTCGACCTTCTGGCGGGCCGTCCTCAAGTGGCCCCGGCTGCAGCGCCTCGAGGTCCTCGAGGTGCCGGACCTGGGGGTGCGGGCGGTCCAGGTGCCCAAGGCGGGTTCGGGAACCATCCGCATGACCGTGCTGCGCGCCCTGCGCGCCCAGGCCGGGGCCGACCTGCCCAAGGAGGCGCTCTGGCGCCATGTGCGCTTCGTAGCCCCCGAGGAGCTTGCCGGCCTGGAGCCGCCGTGCTTCACCTTCGGCTTCGTCCGCGACCCCTACGGTCGCCTCGTCTCCTGCTACCGGCACAAGATCGAGCGCCCCCGGCAGCAGGGAAAGAGGCTGTCCCCCATCTTCTGGGTCTACGGCCGGGCCTTCTCGCTGGAGATGGGCTTTCCCGAGTTCGTCCGGGCGGTGGCCGCCGTCCCCGACGAGCGTGCCGAGAAGCACTTCCGCAGCCAGACCCGGTTCCTGTACCGGGACGGCAAGCCGATCGTCGACTTCGTGGGCCGTCTCGAGGACTTCGAGAGGGACTGGGCCGAGGTCTGCCGGCGCACCCGCCTGCAACCGGTTGCCCGGGCCTACAACGTGACGGGCGCTCCGGTCCGCCTCGAGGACTGGTACGACGAGACCCTCCTCGCCCTGGTCAACCGGCGCTACGCCGCCGACTTCGCCCTGCTCGGCTACCCGCTGCGGCCGGCTCCGTAGGGGTCTCGCACCGCAGGCCCGGCAGGCAGCACTCCCCCTCCTCCGGGCCGGTCCTCCCTACACTCGGGCCGTCGATCGACGGAGGTCGGGTGCGCCGGACAATCGGGCTCCTGGGGCTGGCCCTGGCGGCGGTCGCGGTGGTCGCCCTGCTGCGGCGCCTGGTCACCTACGAGATCGGCGACCACAGCATGTCCCCCACCCTGCAGCCCGGCGACCGGGTCCTGGGCCTGCGCGGGCTGCCGGCCCGCCGGGGCGACGTTGTCGTGTTCGCCCATCCCCTGCGTCCCGGCTTCGAGATGGTCAAGCGGGTCGCCGCCGTCTCCGGCGAAGACATGGGGCGGGTGGCTCTCGGCCCCGGCGAGATGTGGGTCCTGGGCGACAACCCCGACGGCGGCAGCATCGACAGCCGGGCCCTGGGGCCCATCCGCGCCGAGTGGCTCCGGTCGCGCCTGTTGCTGCGCTACCAACCGGCTCCGGTAGCTCCCATACGCTGACAAACGGGGCCGGGGACTAGCCTGGCGGCATACCACTCCGTCCACGGAGGGACACCAACATGGCCCATGAGACTTCGGCCGGGCGGCCGGTTCGGCACCGCCTCGGCTTGCTGCTCACCTGCTGCGCCCTGCTGCTCGCTGCAGCCGGGTGCGGCGACGACGACTCGGTCTTCACCAACAATCCCGACGGCTCGGGCGGCACCCAGGCGACCATGCCGGGCATCCCCGGCGATCCGGGCGACCAGGGCGACCAGGGCGGCCAGGACGGCCAGGACGGCCCGGGTGAGGGCTCGGGGGGCAATCCCGGCGACGCCGCGGTGGCCCTGCCCGGTACGGCCCAGGCCTACGCCGGCTTCGACCTCGGAGCCCTGCCCGAGCTGCAGCGCCTGATGGACGCCTTCGCCGCCGCCGACCCGGCCGCCCTGGCCGAGGATCTGGGCAATGCCACCGGCGACGCTGCCGAGGGCGTGGGCGATGCAGTGGAAGGCGTGCAGGAGGCGCGCGACGTGCTCGATTGCCTCGGGGAGAGCCTGGCCCCCGACCCGGCCAGCCTGCCCGCCTGGGTAGGGGGCGAAGCCGCCCTGGGGGCGTTCGACATCCAGTTCGACGCCGCCACCGGCGACATGAGTGAGGCCAACATCCTCGCCGTCGTGGAGGTCGCCGACCAGGCCGCCGCCGCCGCCGCCCTGCCCGGGATCATCACCTCGCTGGGTACCTGCACCACCCTGTCGTTCCAGCAGGCCGACTACCAGGGCGTCACCGTCTACCGGGCCGACCCGGGCGATGGGTCGCGGCCCATGGCCGCCGCCCTCATCGAGGGCTACGTGGCCTACGGTCTCGGCGCCGGCATGGTGGAGCAGGCCATCGACCTCGGCGACGGGCCCTCGCTGGCCGACGACCCGAACTTCAACGAAGTCCTGGCCGCGCTGCCGTCCGGCCGGCACCTCAGCGCCTACCTGGGGCCGGACCTGCTGCAGCAGGCGGTGACCGGGGTTGCCGGCATGGCCGGCGAGGCGGGCGGCCTCGGCCTGCCCTCCGG
>JALOLI010000340.1 GCA_025456165.1 Acidimicrobiia bacterium
CCCGGTGCGGCGCACCCGCCAGGCGAAAGCCCGGAGCAGGGGCTCCCCGCCGGCCCCGGTCACCCGGCCCTCCACCAACTGCACCCGGCGGCCCGATCTTTCCAGGCCGGTCTCCACCCGGAGCGGCACCACCGGGATCTCCCCCATGATGTCGATGGTCAGGCGCACCACCCACCAGCGATCGCCCTCCATGGCCTCGATGGCCCGGGCGATCAGGGCCGCGGGCGGGCCGGCGTGCAGGGTGTTCTCCGACCAGGGGCTGCGGGCGGCTGCGGTGGGGACGAACAGGTCGCCGTCGGGGTGGAACAGGGCGTCTGGCATCAGCAGATGCTAAGCCCGGACCACCCGGCCCCGGCCGGCCGCAGGAGACCCGGACGCGATAGGGTGCTCTCGTCCCAAGGAGGGAACTCGTGGCCGCGCGCATCCAGATCGTCATCGACGCCCACGACCCGGCGCTGCTGGCCGGGTTCTGGGCCGAAGCCCTGGGCTACCAGGAGGAGCCGCCCCCGCCCGGGTTCGACGACTGGCCTGCCTTCCTGCGCTCCATCGACCTGCCCGAGGATCAGTGGGACCGGTACGCCGCAGTCATCGACCCCGAAGGCGCCGGGCCCCGGGTCTTCTTCCAGAAAGTGCCCGAAGGCAAGGTGGTGAAGAACCGGGTGCACCTCGACCTGGGGTTCTCGCCGCGAGGGACGGTCGGCGAGGAGCGGCGGGAAGCCATCGCCCGCGGCGTGGCCCGCCTGGAGGGCCTGGGAGCCACCGTAGTGGGCCCCAAGGAGGAGATGGGCACGTACTGGGTCGTCATGCAGGACCCCGAGGGGAACGAGTTCTGCGTCCACTGAGAGGCCTCCGGCGGACCGGGCTCAGTTGAGCGAAGGGTCGGGGGGGAAGTCGGCGAATAGGGCGACCGGGCCCGGCTGGCGCCGGAGGACGCGACGGCGCAGGCCATCCGGGTCGGCGGTGAAGGGGTCGTCGGGATCGGCCGGCAGCACCCACCAGTCGCCCGAGGACACCTCGAAGTCCAGTTGGCCCGCCCCCCATCCGGCGTAGCCGGCGAACACCCGCAGGCTCTCCAGAGCGCCCGCCTCGTCGGCGGGCGAGGCGCTCAGGTTCACCAGGCCGAGGCGTTCGTCGATGGGGGTCCACTCGTCCGACTCGGCGCGGCCGGTGCGCTCGGGAAGCAGACGGCCGAGGGCCACCGCCATGTCGGGCTGCACCGGGCCGCCCAGGAAGACGACACTCGGCGCCGCCAGCGGCTCCACCCAGCCCGGCAGGGCGTCGGCCACCGGCATCCCCGTGGGGCGGTTCAGGATGACCCCCAGGGCCCCGCCGTCGTCGTGGCGGCAGATGAACACCACCGTTCGCATGAAGTTGGGGTCGACCAGGCGCGCTCCCGCCACGAGCAGCCGGCCGGTGAGCGACGCCTCCACGGCCCCATGATGCCACTCGCCGGAGGTGGCATGGGCAGGCCCGGCCGCGGTAGGGTCCGGGTGATGCAGCCGGCCGAAGGCACCGCTCCCCCGCCCCGCCGCCGGTTGCGCCGCGTCCTCCAGGCCCTGATCTCGCTGGCCATCGGGTGGGCGCTGCTCGTGGGTGTATTGCCGCGCCTGGCCGATCTGGGCCGGGTGTGGGAGATCGTGCGCAGCATGACCTTCCTGAACACCCTGGTGCTCGTCGCCCTGGCGGTGTGGAACCTGTTCGGCTACGCCTTCGTGATGATGGCCGCCCTGCCCGGCCTGCGGGTGCACCACTCGTTCCTCACGGGGCAGGTCGCCGCGGCCGTGACCAACACGGTGCCGGCGGGGAGCGTGGTCGGCATCGGGGTCACCTACGCCGTGCTGTCGTCTTACGGCCACAGTGCCGCCCCCATCGCCATGGCCGCGGTGCTGTCGGGCTGGTGGAACACCCTGGTGGTCTTCGGGTTGCCCTCGATTGCCGCCCTGGTGCTCGCTTTGCAGGGCGCCGCCAACCGGCTGCTGGTGTCGGCGGCCGCCGTGGGCCTGGCGCTCCTGGCCGGGGCGATCGTGGTGCTGGTGCTGGTCTCCACCAGCGAGCGCTTCGCCCGGGCGGTCGGCCGCATCGGGGGGCGCGTGGTGTCGTGGCTGCGGCGGCTGGCCCGCAAGGCGCCGGTGACCGGCTGGGACGAGGGCTTCGCCCGCTTCCAGCGCAGCAGCGCGGTGCTGATCCGGCGGCGCTGGCACTGGCTCACCCGCCGTGCCCATCACCCCCGGCGGCCTGGGCCTGGTCGAGGTGGGCCTGACGGCGGCACTGGTGCTGGCGGCCGGCGACGGCGAGCAACTGGAGGCGGCGATCGTGGCTGCGGTCCTCCTGTTCCGGGCGCTCACCTACCTCTTCCAGGTGATGCTCGGGGTGATCTGCTACCTGATCTGGCAGCGGGAAGCGAAGCGTCAGGCCGGGGCCGCGGAGGCGGCTGCCGAGCCCCGCTGAAGCGACCCTTCGGAACTACCTACACCGGTGTGTTTGCCCAGTTCGGAAGGCCTTGACGCCGGGGGTACCTTGAGGCTGTTCCCTACCCCTCGCGGAGGCTCCTGTGGCCTGGCTGTGGACAGACGCCCTCGCCGCTCTCCTGGTCGAGCACGACCGGGTGGAGGGGGCGCGGCTGGCCGCCTGGGTGGAGCGTCCGGAGGCCTACCGCCTGCCCGAGGGGCGGGAGCCCCTCGAGCTGGCTCGGGACCTGCTGCGCGGCGAGAGCGAGCGGCTTTCGGCCCCCGGGTTCGGCCGGCCCTGACGCGGCCGTGCCGCCGCACGGGGCAGCGGCACGGCGCAGGGCGGGCGGCTCAGACGAAGATGATCTGGGCGTCCCGGCTGAGCTCCAGGAACTCCGAGACGTTGATGATGTCCTCGACCTCGTCGATGAAGTCGGCTTTGGTCAGCTTCATCATGTCGACCGACATGCGGCAGGCCCACAGGTGGCCGCCGGCGTCGGAGATCTGGGTGAGGAACTCATGCACCGGGGGCACGCCGAGGCCCTTGATCTTCCCGCGCATCATCCAACTGGCCAGGCTGCTCATGCCGGGCAGGGCCCCCAGGGTCTGCGGCATGGCCAGCGAGGTGGGGCCGATGCGCATGGCCGTGTTCCCCACCGGGGTCAGGGTGAGCTTGTCGATGGTCTTCTTCCGGATGACGTCGAGCCCCCAGAAGGTGAAGAAGAGGTGCAGTTCGATGCCTTCTTGCACCGCCCCGTTGCCCATGATGAGGCCGGGGTACGCCATGTCGAGCGTGCCCTTGGAGCAGATGATGGCCAGCTTGCGGCCGGCGTCGTCGTCGAACTTGGGGGCGATGAAGCCCTCGCTGGTGGTCATGCGGCGTTCTCTCCTTGGTCGGCGGGTCGCCTACACGCAGCCCTTGGGCTTGGGCAGCCCGGCGACGTAGGCCATCTTGCGGGCCGGCTTGCCCGGGAACAGGGTGTACAGGGCCTTGGTGTCTACCCCGGCCATGGTGGAGACGCGGCGGATGGTGGCGGTCTCGCCCTGCTCGCCGAAGTCGCTGCGCAGGAAGCGGATCACCTTCCAGTGCTCGTCGGTCAAGGGATCGATGCCGATCTGGCCGGCCAGAAAGGCGGCGATCTCCTCGTTCCACTGGGCGGGGTCGGTCATGAAGCCCTCGTCGTTGAGGGTGACCTCACGGCCGGCGATGGTGGCGGTGGGCATTGGGGTTGGCTCTCCTCTATCGGTGGGCAGGGACAACGGGGGCGCCGTCCGCCGCCGGGGCGGCGGCGGGCGTTCCCAGGGCTTCGAGCAAACCGAGCGCCCGGGCCAGGCCGCGCCGGGCCTCGGGGCGGCGGAGGCGCCAGGCCAGGCGCATCAGGCCGGGAGGCTCGTCGGGAGCTTCCCGCAGGGCGTGCACCAGGCCGGGCAGCAGGCTCATGACGGTCGGGTCGGCCAGCTCCTTGACCGACTCCACCAGGGCGGGCACGCTTCGGCCCAGAGCCTTCAAGTCGTCCTCGC
>JALOLI010000061.1 GCA_025456165.1 Acidimicrobiia bacterium
CGGTGCGCCGCCGCGGGGCGCGGCGGCCTCGAGTTCATGGTCGGCATCCCGGGTTCGGTCGGAGGCGGCGTCCGGATGAACGCCGGGGGGCACGGGAGCGACACGGCGGCCTGGCTGGTGTCGGCCCGGGTGATCGACGTGCGGCGGGGCGCCGTCGCCGAACGGCCCGCCGCCGCGCTGGGCCTCTCCTATCGCCACAGCGACCTGGGGGATGGGGAACTGGTGGTGGCGGCGACCTTCCAGACACTGGCCCGGCCCCGCCGGGAGGGCGAGGCCATCATGCGGGAGATCGTCCGCTGGCGCCGGCAGAACCAGCCCGGGGGGACGCTCAATGCCGGCAGTGTCTTCAAGAACCCGCCGGGTGATGCCGCCGGGCGCCTGATCGACCAGGCCGGGCTGAAAGGCCTGCGGGTGGGGGGAGTGGCGGTGTCGGAGAAGCATGCCAACTTCTTCGTGGCCGAAGCGGGCGCCTCGGCCCAGGATCTATACGACCTGGTCTCCGAGGTGCGACGGCGAGTGCGAGAGCGTGCCGGGGTGGACCTCGAGCCGGAGGTGCGGTTCGTGGGCGAGTTCGAAGAGCGCTCATGAGCGGCCCGCCGGCGATCCCGCCCGGGTTTCCCCGGCCGCGTCTGCACTGGGGATGGACGCTGGGGCTTACCGGCCTGCTGCTGGCCGGGGCGGCGGCGGTGGTGCTCCACTCGCCCTGGCTCAAGTTGCGCCAGATCGAGGTCGCCGGCGCAGAGCAGGCCGACGTGGCCGGGCGCCTGGCCCAGGCGGGCATCGGCCCCGGGGCCTTCATGATCTGGCTGCGACCGGGCGAGATCGAAGATGCAGTAGAGCAGGACCCGTGGGTGCGTGAGGTTCGGGTCGAGCGGGTCTTCCCGGATCGGCTGGTGGTGGAGGTGCTGGAGCACACCCCGGCGGTCTGGGCGGGCCACGGCGAATCCTGGATGCTTCTGTCCCGCGGCGCGGTGGTGGTGGCCGTCGCCGACCGTCCGGGGGACGGGTTCCTGCGTGCCCGCCTGCCGTGGGAGACATGGGATGTGGGGGAGGAGGCCGGCGGGCAGGAGTGGCTCGAGCTGGCGGAACTGGGGGTGGGGCTGAGCCCGGGTTTGGCGGCCGAGTCGTGGGTGAGCTCGGAGGGGGGAGAGCTGTGGCTCGAGGCCCGGGGCTTCCGGGCGCGCCTGGGGGCGGCGGTGGACCTGGCCGACAAGGGGCGTGCTTTCGAGGCGCTGCTGGCCTCGGGCCTTCCCGAGGGAGCGGTCGTCGATCTCATCGCGCCGACTCGGCCGGCGGTCAGGGTGCCGGAGGGCGAAGGTGAACCTGTGGTGGAGGGTGAGGATGGGGGATGACCCGAAGTCTCCGCTCGGCACTAACCTTTCACGAAAGGTTCAGGGAGGTGGCGTGATGCAGCGCCGTCCACCGGCTAAGCAAGGCGAAGGTTCTCGAGTGACGACACCCGATCCACACGGGTTGCAGGCCTACTTGGCCGTAATCAAGGTCGTGGGCGTGGGTGGCGGCGGAGTCAACGCCATCAACCGGATGATCGAGGCCGGGTTGAGGGGCGTCGAGTTCGTGGCGATCAACACCGACGCGCAGGCTCTGCTGATGTCCGATGCCGACATCAAGCTCGACATCGGGCGCAGCCTGACGCGCGGCCTGGGAGCCGGCGCCGATCCCGAGGTGGGCCGGGGCGCTGCTGAGGAGCATCGCTCCGAGATCGAGGAGGCAGTGCGCGGCGCCGACATGGTCTTTGTGACCGCGGGCGAAGGCGGCGGCACCGGGACCGGGGCGGCCCCGGTCGTGGCCGAGGTGGCGCGCAGCGTGGGGGCCCTGACGGTGGCCGTAGTCACCCGGCCCTTCGGCTTCGAGGGCCGGCGGCGCTCGGTGCAGGCGGAGCAGGGAATCCAGGCGCTGCGGGCTGCGGTCGACACTCTGATCATCATCCCCAACCAGCGCCTGCTGGAGTACGCCGACGCCGAGCTTCCGATGGTCGACGCCTTCCGGATGGCCGACGAGGTGCTGCTGCACGGCGTCGGGGGCATCACCGACCTCATCACGACTCCGGGCCTGATCAATGTCGACTTCGCCGACGTGCGGGCCATCATGAAGGACGCCGGTTCGGCGGTCATGGGCATCGGCCGGGCCACCGGGGAGAACCGCGCTCAGCAGTCGGCGCGCAAGGCGATCGCCAGCCCCATGCTCGAGACCTCCATGGAGGGGGCGCGCGGGGTGCTGCTGTCCATCGCCGGGCCGGCGAACCTGAGCCTCCACGAGGTGAACACGGCGGCCATCGCCATCTCGGAGCACTGCGACCCGGACGCCAACGTGATCTTCGGGGCGGTCGTCGACGACACCATGGGCGAGGAGATGCGGGTGACGGTCATCGCCGCCGGCTTCGACCTCGACCACAGCCGGCCGTCCCTGCGCCCGGGGACGGGCACCGCGCCGCGCGGCCCGCGGACCACCCCGCCGCGCGAGCCCGAACCGCGGCGGCCGGAAGGTGAGCCCGCCCTCGACGAGATCGACATCCCCGACTTCCTGAAGGGATGATCCGCCCGCCCGGGTTCCGCGGGGCGGCCTTCGGCACCGCCGCCGACGGCGACGGCCGTCACGACCCTGAGGCGCGGCGGCGCATCTCCGGGGCTCTCGGCATCCCGGCCGACTGGGCCTACCTGCACCAGGTGCACGGCTCCCGGGTCTGGGAGGCGAGTTCCCCGGGACTGCAGGGAGACGGCGACGCCCTCTTCACGACGGTGTCTCGTCTCCCCCTGGCCGTCGGCACTGCAGACTGCGTCCCCGTGATCCTGGAGGGCCCGGGCGGCATGGGTCTGGCCCACATGGGCTGGCGGGGAGCGGCGGCCGGAGTGGTCGCCGCCCTGCGCTCCGCGATGGAGGCGGCGGGCGTGGCTCCGGTACGGGCCGCCGTCGGGCCCGGCATCGGGCCCTGCTGCTACGAGGTCGGTGCCGAGGTGCTCGATTCCCTGGCGGCCTTTCGCGTCCGCACCGACCGGGGGACCGCCGGCGTGGACCTCCCCGCGGCGGCGGCCTCCGGCCTGGCGGGCCTGGAGGTGTGGCATGCCGGCACCTGCACCTGCTGCGGTGTCGGCTTCCACTCGTACCGTCGCGACGCCACGCGACGGCGGCAGGTGGCGGTGGCATGGCTGGCCTGAGGCTCCTCGAGGTTCGCGAGCGGGTCGCGGCGGCGGCGGCCCGAGCGGGGCGGCGCGGCGAGGACGTCACCCTGGTGGCCGTGAGCAAGGGGGCCGGCCCGGGACTCGTCCGGGAGGCCTACGAAGCCGGGCAGCGTGACTTCGCCGAGAATCGCGCTTCTGCGCTGGCGGCTCGTTGGGACGAGGTGCCGGGCGACTCCCGCTGGCACTTCATCGGACGGCTGCAGGGCAACAAGGTCCGGCTGGTCCGCCCCGTGGCCTGCCTGCTGCACTCGCTGGACCGAGCCGACCTGGCGGGGTACTGGGCCAAAGGGCCGGGCTTGCCCCCTCCCGTCCTGGTGCAGGTGAACGTGGCCGGTGAGGCGGGCAAGGCGGGGGTGCCTCCCGGCGAAGCAGAGGCCTTGGTAGCCGCCGCGACCGGCCTGGGCCTGGAGGTGCGGGGGCTCATGACCATCCCTCCGGTGGGGGCCTCGCCCGAAGCGGCCCGCCCTCACTTCCGCGCCCTGGCGCGACTGCGCGCCGAGTTGCGGCCGCGGTGGCCCGGCCTGCGGGAGCTCTCCATGGGCATGAGCGACGACTTCGAGGTGGCGGTCGAAGAAGGCGCGACTCTCTTGCGGGTGGGACGGGCTATCTTTGGGCCGTTCTCACAGACTGCAGACCGGGGGTAGTCGGATGGCCAACCTATGGCAGAAGACCCTCTTCTACCTGGGGCTCGTCGACGAAGAGGAGCGCGGGTACGAGGCAGGGACCGCTCCGGCCCCGGCCGGTGGCGTGGGCTACCGCCGCGAGGCCCGCACCGCGGAGCCGGCGGCGGGCCTTCCCGCCGCCTACCCGGAGCCGGTGGCGGCGCGCGTGGTGAGCGGGTCGCGGCGCGTTGAGCCGCCTGCGTCGCGGCCGTCGCCCGGCGGCCGGAGGGTGGAGCCGCCGCAGGCGCCGCGGCGCCGGCCCAGCACCGAGGGGGCGCTGGCCGAAGCCGGCGTCATCGGCGACTCTGGGGAGTACAGCGCGGTGCGCACCGTCACCGACCAGGATCTCGAGACTCAGATCATCACCGCCCGCAGCTACGCCGATGCCCAATTGCTGGCCGACCACATCCGGGCCAACTCGCCCGTGGTGCTCGACCTCCGCAAGGTGGAGCCGGCCATGGTGCGCCGCCTGGTCGACTTCGCCAGCGGGCTGACCTATGCCCTGGGCGGGTCGATGCGCAAGATCGGCCAGGGAGTCATCCTGGTCACCCCGGCAAACGTGAACGTCGGCCGCGACGAGCGGCGCCGTCTGCAGAGCCTGGGCTACCTCCAGGCGTCCGAGGGCATCTAGCCGGTGGGGGTCGTCTGCGGGCTCCTGCGGGGCTTGGCCATCGTGGTCTTCGCTCGCGTCGCCCTGGAATGGGTCCCGGTCGGCGACGAGCACCCCGTCGGGAGGATCCGCCGCTTCCTGCGGCTGGTCACCCAACCGCTCCTGGGCCCGCTGCGCGCCCTGATCCCGCCGGTTCGCCTCGGATCGGTGGCCGTGGACCTGTCGCCTCTGGTGCTCATCCTGGGCTTGAACCTGCTCGCCCAGGTGCTCTGCTGACCGCGCGCTCAGCGGCGCTCTATCTCGATCCCCACGGCGTGGCCGTCGACGTCTTCCTGCTCTCCGCTCCCGGTTGCGGCGCGCCGCACCTCGACCGCCAGCACCTCGGCGGCGATCCAGTCGCCGTGCGCGGCCAAGGCGGCCTCCACGGCCGGATCGTCGGAGGCCCAGGTGAGGGTTATGCGATCGGCCACTTCGAGACCGGCGGAGCGCCGCCTGGCCTGGACCACCTTCACGACTTCGCGGGCCAGGCCCTCCCGGGCCAGCTCCGGGGTGACGCTGGTGTCGAGGGCCACCGCCAGGCGCTCGGCGGCGGCGACCACCACCCCGGGCCGCGGGGTGCGGGACACGACGACGTCGTCGAGGGAGATCCCCTCTCCCAACAGGGCCAGGGCAGCCCCGCCGAGCAGCTCGGCCACCGCCGTCTCGTCGAGGCCCTCGATCTGCGCCGCCACTTCCTTCATCCTTGCCCCGAGCCGGGGGCCGAGGCGGCGGTAGTTGGGCTTGGCGCTCAGGTGGGCGTGGGCCCGCTCGTCCTCGCTGGTGGCGACCTGCTTGACGTTCAGCTCGTCGGCGATGAGGTCGGCGTGCCCGTCCACGGCGGCGCGCACCGCGGCGTCGTGGCTGACGACGGTTAGGGAGGGCAAGGGCTGGCGCACGCGAATGGCGTGGGCCCGGCGCAGGCCTCGTCCCAGGCTCACCACCGAGCGGACCACGGCCATGTCGGCCTCCAGGCCCGGGTCGATGAGGGCGGGCTCGGCCTCCGGGTAGTCGCAGTGGTGGACGCTCCGCGGCAGGGCCGTGCCCGGCTCGGCCTGTTCCACGACGAGCGCCTGGTAGAGGGCCTCGGTCACAAATGGCAGAACCGGGGCCATGAGCTTGGCGAAGGCGACCAGCACCTCGTACAGGGTGGCGAAGGCCGCCAGGGTGTCGGCCTGGGTGCCGGCACTGCCGGCGTCCCGCTGGCGCCAGAAGCGGCGGCGGGAGCGGCGGATGTACCAGTTGGTCAGGTCGTCGACGAAGGCGATCAGCGGGGGGACGACGTCGTAGAGGAAGTAGCCCTCCATCTCGCGATTCACCCGGGCGATCAGGCTCTGCAACGCCGACAGGATCCAGCGGTCGATCTCGGGCCGGGCCGCGGGCGGCGGGGCCGCGGCCAGGTCGGAGGCGCCGATGCCGTCGGCGGCGGCGTAGGTGGTGAAAAACGAGAAGGCGTTCCAGAGGGGGAGCATCACCGTGCGCACCACCTCGCGCACTCCTTCTTCGGAGAAGCGCAGCGGCTCGGCGCGCACCACCGGGGAGTTGATGAGGTAGGCGCGCAAGGCATCGGCCCCGGTGCTCTCCATGAGGGCGAAGGGGTCGGGATAGTTCTTCAGGCTCTTGGACATCTTGCGCCCGTCCTCGGCGAGGATCAGGCCGTTGACCACGCAGTTGCGGAAGGGAGCCCGGTCGAAGAGGGCGGTGGACAGCACCAGCAGGGTGTAGAACCAGCCTCGGGTCTGATCGAGGCCCTCGGCGATGTAGTCGGCGGGGAAGCGGCGGGCGAAGGCCTCGGGGTCATCGAAGGGGTAGTGGTGCTGGGCGTAGGGCATCGACCCCGACTCGAACCAGACGTCGAGCACCTCCGGGATGCGCGTGGCGGTCTCGCCGCACCGCGGGCAGGGAAAGGTGACCCGGTCCACGATGTGCTTGTGCAGGTCGGTCAGGCGCTCCCCGGAGAGGGTGAACAACTCCTCGATCGACCCGACGCACACCTGGTGGCGGCAGGCGGGGCACTCCCACACCGGCAGGCAGGAGCCCCAGTAGCGGTTGCGGCTGATGGCCCAGTCGCGGGCCTGGGCCAGCCAGTTGCCGAAGCGCCGCTCTCCGACGAACGAGGGCACCCAGTGCACTTCCTGGTTCAACTCCACCATCCGGTCGCGCAGGGCCTCCACCCGCACGAACCAGGTGGGGATGGCCTTGTAGATGAGCGGGGTGCCGGTGCGCCAGCAGAAGGGGTAGGAGTGGACGATGCGGCCGCTCTGCACCAGGGCGCCGCGCTCTTCGAGCATGCCGAGCAGGACCGGGTCGGCGTCTTTCACCCTCATCCCGGCCACGTCGGGGACGGCGCCGGTGAAGCGGGCCTCGGCGTC
>JALOLI010000341.1 GCA_025456165.1 Acidimicrobiia bacterium
CCATCCGGCCGGTGACGGCCAGCAAGAGCAGCAGGGCCACCGGCATCCCGCCTACCACCCAGGCCGAGGCGCGGGCCTGGGCGGTCAGGGCCCGCCGCTCCCGCGACAGGCGGCCCACCTCGGCGGCCCGGGCTGCCAGGGTGTGGAACAGGGAGGCCACCCGCCCGCCGGTGGTCGAGGCGAGGCGGAAGGCGGCGGCGGCCAGGCGCCCGTTGACGGGAAGGGCGGCCTGCAACGCCTCCCCCACTTCCTCGGCGGGGAGGCCGGCCTCGGCCAGGCGGCAGGCCCGGGACAGGTCGAGGGCCGGAGCCCGGGTGGCGGCCGCGCTCACCGCGGCCCGCAGCGAGGCCCCGGCGTCCAGTTCGGCGGCCAGTCCCTGGAGGAACCCGGCCTCGTCACCGGGACCGGGAGCCCCTCGCCGTCGGCGCCGCCGCACCACCGCGGCCCAAACCACGGCCGCGACCAGCAGCCACAGGGGCTGCCACAGCGCCAGCACCGCCACCCCGAGCGCCGGAAGGGGCGCCCCGGCGGCCAGGGCCAGAGCGAGGACGACCGCGCTCAGCACCGGTACACCTCCACCAGGCCGCCCGGCGACACCTCGGCCACCGCCTCCACCACACGCCGCTCGCCGCGCCGGGCCAGGTGCACCACCAGGTCCACCGCCGCCTCCAACTGCCGCCGCACCGCGTCGGCAGCGGGGCGGATATCGCCGGACAGCGCCAGGGTCTCCAGGCGCCACAGTGCCTCGGCGGGCCCGTTGGCGTGAACCGTGCCCATGGACCCGGGGTGGCCGGTGCTCATCGCCTGGATCAAATCCAAGGCCTCCGGCCCTCTCACCTCGCCCACCACGATCCGGTCGGGGCGAAGGCGCAGGGCGTGGCGCACCAGGGTGCGCAGGGTGATCTCGCCGGCGCCCTCGGCGTTGGGGGGCCGGGCCTCCAGGCGCACTACATGCCCGTGGAGACGCAGTTCGGCGGCGTCTTCGATGGTCACCACCCGCTCCCCGGCGGGGATCTCGGCGGAGAGCACATTCAGCAGGGTGGTCTTGCCCGACCCGGTGCCGCCGCTGACCAGCAGGCTGCGCCGCCCTCGCACCGCCCCGCGCAGCAGTTCGGCGCCCTCGGGACGCAGCGACCCGGCGGCGACCATCGCCTCCAGGTCGGGCACCGCCGGGGTGAAGCGGCGTACCGCCACCACCGGCCCGTCCACCGAGGCTGGGGGGATCATGGCATGGAGGCGCGAGCCGTCGGGCAGACGAGCGGCCACCGCGGGCGAGGCGCGGTCGAGGCGCAGGCCCAGCGGGGCGATGGCCCGCTCCACCGCGGCCACCACCGCCGCGGCGTCGGGGAAGCCGACCGCCGCCCGTTCCAGGCGTCCGGCGCGCTCGATCCACACCTCATCGGGGGCATTCACCAGGATGTCGCTCACCGCCGGGTCGGCGAGCAGCGCTTCGAGCGGCCCCAGGCCGGCCAGGGCGTCCACCGCCGCGGCCGCCACCCGACCGGCGTCGAGGGGCGCCTCCTCGAGGGCAACCCGCCCCGCCTCGGCCGCCAGGTCGGCCCGGCGCAGCGGCACGGCCGAGGCCACCAGGCGGTCCACCACCCGGTCTAGTGCCCCCACGGCGCCTCCCACACCGGGCGCCAGGCCCGGACCCAGGGATCCCCGGCAACCGGTCGGCGACCGGCGAGCAGGGCGGCGATGGTGCCCGCCCGCGGGAGGGGGAGGCGCAGCCCGGTCCCGGGGAGCCGGGCCATCGCCCGGGTGGACTGGTAGACCGCGGGCCCGCCATCGTGAGGAAACCAGCCTCCCGGCACCAGCAGGCGTACCGGGACGACCGCCACCGCCCCGGAGGCGGGCACCGGACGCGGCGGCAAGCGCAGCACTACCCGGTCCCATCCCCCGATCAACGCAGCGACCACTTCGGCGGCGGCGGCCGGGCCCACCCCGCCGTTGCGCAGCACCGCCACCCCCCGCCGGGAGGGGCTGAGGTCGGCCTTCCTGGGACCCTCCTCCACGAGGGCAGCCAGGGAGGTGCTGCCCGGGTAGTGCGGGCCGAGGGGATCGAGATCGACCACCAGGGACGTGCCGGCGGCGAGGGCCAGGCCCAGGGGCGCGAGGGCACCGAGCAATCCGTCCTCCGGCGTCCACAGGGCGAGAGCCGGCATGCAGACCTCGGGGGTCGGGCAGGGGCGGACGGGTGCTGCCCCCTCCGCCGGCGGCTGCGCCGCCCGCGCCTCCCCCGTCCCCACGGGGGAGGCCAAACCCGGCGCCGCGGGGGGCTGCGCCGCGGCGGCGGTGACGCGTCTCTGCCCCCTCCCGGCCGTCTCGGCCGGGAGGGGGTTGGGGGGAGGGCAAAGGCGCGACGCAGGTCCAGTTGCCCTTCGCCCTCACCGCGGGGCGGCCGCATGTGCCGACTGCTCAGTGAGCCACACGGCTGCCGCCCCGCGCCTCTCCCGGCTTGCCGGGAGAGGCAAGAGCCCCGGGAACACCCTCTCCTTCGGCGCGGTTGACCTTCGCATGATCTTCGGAACCGGCAAGACCCGTGAGATGGTCCCTGAGCACCTCGCCCTCCCCGGGCGGGCCGAGCCCATCCCCAGCCCCGGCGACCACTTCGTCAATGGCCGCCCCATCAAGCCCCCGTGGCCCGAGGGCATCGAGACCGCTCTGTTCGCCCTGGGCTGCTTCTGGGGCGCCGAGCGGCGCTTCTGGCAGGTGCCCGGGGTCTACTCCACCGCCGTGGGCTACTCGGGCGGGTTCACCCCCAACCCCACCTACGAGGAGGCCTGCACCGGCCGCACCGGGCATGCCGAAGTCGTGCTGGTGGCCTTCGACCCTGCCGTCGTCTCCTACGCCGACCTGCTGCGGGTGTTCTGGGAGGCCCACGACCCGACCCAGGGGATGCGCCAGGGGGCCGACACCGGCACCCAGTACCGCTCGGCGATAT
>JALOLI010000342.1 GCA_025456165.1 Acidimicrobiia bacterium
GAGGAACGCCGCCAGCCTCGCCTCGTCGATCGTCCACGAGTTGAGCACCAGCACCGGGCCCCCCTCGATCTCGGCATCACCGTGGGGGGTCAGGTCGAAACCCTCCGGGGTCGCCGGGGCGCTGACGTCGGAGATGCCCACGATGGGCATGCGCCAGGCCGCCACTCCCAGGACCGCCGCCCCACCGCACAGAGCCACCACCGCCCACGGCGCGCCGACGGCGTCGGCCACCCCTCCGGCCAGGAGCGACCCGAGAGGCCACACCCCGGAGAAGGCCAGGGTGTACATGCTCAAGGCCCGGCCCCGCACCCAGGAATGTGCCAGCGTCTGGATGGTGGCATTTAGCGTGGTCAGGGCCCACACCCAGACCACCCCGGCGACGGCCATCAGCACCGCAGTCAGCCAGGGGAACGGGGAGAGGCCGACCCCCACGCCCGCCAACCCGAAAAGGGCGATGCCCCCCGCCACCGTCCGCCGCCCCATGGCGGCCGTGGCCCGGGCCCGGGTGAAGGCCCCGACCAGGGCGCCCAGGCCCATGGCCCCGAGCAGGAGGCCGTAGGTGGTGGCCCCGCCCTTCAGGGCGGTCTGAGTCAAGTTGGGCAGCAGCACCTGCAGCGAGGCCGAGGTGAGAGCGAACCCTCCAGCCAGGCCCAGCAGCCACAGCAGCGCCGGAGAGAAGCGGGCGTAGCGCACCCCGGCGACGATGGCCTGGCCCATCGTGGCCTCCTCCTGGGGGGCCCAATCCGCCGCCGGGAACGAGTAGATAACGGCCAGGACGCCCAGGTAGGTGGCGGCGTTGATGGCGAAGGCGACACCCGGCCCGGCGGCGGCCACGATGAGGCCGCCCAGAGCCGGGCCCACCGCCCGGGCGGCGTTGAAGGACACCGAGTTCAGGGCGACGGCATCGGGCACCATCTCCCGCGGCACCAGGTCGGGGACCGTCGCCATCCACACCGGAGCGTTGAAGGCCGAGCCCACCCCCAGCAGGAGCCCGAAGGCCAGCAGCAGGGGCGGGGTGATGGCGTCGGCCAGGGCGAAGCTGGTCATGCCCAGCACCGAAGCCAGCATGGTGAACTGGGTCGCCAGCAGCACGTTGCGCCGGTTGGCCAGGTCGGCCAGGGCCCCCGACGGCAGCGACAGGAAGAGCAGGGGCAGGGTGGTCGAGGCCGCCATGGCCGAAACCCAGACCGGCGACCCGGTCAGTTCCAGCATCAGCCAGGCGGCCGCCACCGACTGGAAGAAGCCGCCCACATTGCTGACGACCGAGGCCATCCAGAGTGCCCGAAAACGTGGCTGCGAGAGGGGACGTGCCAGAGATGCGGTCACGATCCCCGAGCGTAATCCGGCGCCTGCCGGTCGGTGGTCGCCGGCTGCGGGATACCAGTAGGGGCGCGTCCGCCGATACCTTGGAAGACCAGCACCCGTCCCCCAAGGAGACCGACATGACCCGCCGTGTCCTGCTGGCCGCAGCCGCCGCCCTCATCGTCCTCGGCGGAGTGGCTCCGGCCGGCGCCGCCGTGACGCCCCAATGCAACGGCCTCGACGCCACCATCGTCTGGACCACCTACCCCGACCACATCATCCCCGGCACCGAGGGGGACGACGTCATCGTGGGCAGCCTGGAGGCCGACACCATCGACGGCAAGGGCGGCAACGACACCATCTGCGGGCGCGACGGGGACGACACCATCGACGCCGGCGACGGCAACGACTACGTCAACGGCGGCGCGGGGGCCGACACCATCCGCGGCGGCACCGGCGTGGACCACGTGGACGGCGACCAGGACGACGACAAGGTCTACGGCGACCCGGGGAACGACTTCGTAGATGGGGGTATGGGCAGCGACCGGGTCTTCGGCGGCGGGGGCAACGACTACATCTGGGCCGGGGAAGGCGACGACTACATGTCCGGAGGCGCCGGCCGCGACGTCATGGTCGGCTCCCCCGGCAACGACGAGATGCACGGCGGCCCGGGGACCGACTACCTGCACGGTTACGACCAGGACGACACGATGTACGGCGAGGGCGGCAACGACGTCCTCTCGGGCGGCATCGGCATCGACATCATGTACGGGGGGCCCGGCGACGACATCCTTCTGGGCGGGTCGGAGAACGACAAGTTGTACGGAGAAGCCGGCTCGGACGATCTCGAGGGCCAGACGGGTGCCGCGCACCAGCCGTTCACGACGGCGGAGGCGATCCCGGCGACGTGGACTACTGCGGGCCCCAGGTGGACACCTACAACCCCAACGACGGATTCGTCCACCAGAGCTGCGAGACGCCGCTGCCGTAGACAGCCTCTCCGACGACTGTAGGAGAGGCTCGAGCCGCCAACGGCGGCCAGCGGGGAGGGCAAACAGCAACTGAGCCTGGGTCGCGCTCTTGCCCTCACCCCAACCCTCTCCCGGCAGGCCGGGAGAGGGGACCAGACCGGCGTGAGCCGGCAAAGCCGGCGAGCGGTGAGGGCAAACCCCAGATGCCTCTCCCACGAATGTGGGAGAGGCGCGAGCCGGCAAAGCCAGCGAGCGGTGAGGGCAAACAGCAACTGAGCCTGGGTCGCGCCCTTGCCCTCACCCCAGCCCTCTCCCGGCAAGCCGGGAGAGGGGACCAGACAGGCGCGAGCCGGCAAAGCCGGCCAGCGGAGAGGGCAACCAGCAACTGAGCCTGGGTCGCGCCCTTGCCCTCACCCTCCGCCCTCTCCCAGCAAGCCGGGAGAGGGGACCAGACAGGCGCGAGCCGGCAAAGCCGGCG
>JALOLI010000062.1 GCA_025456165.1 Acidimicrobiia bacterium
CGCTACGCCGCCCGGTACGGCTACTCCCTCGACCCGCCCGTCGCCTGAGTCACCCCACGCGCGCCGGGAGGGCCCCGCAGGGCCCTCCCGTCCGATGGCACTTGGGGGGAGTCTCAGGTGCCCAGGTCGTCGATTCCGGCGTCGTCGTCCATGCAGGGCCCGTCGCCGGGTCCGCCCATCCCGCCGTGGCGGCCGCGGCCCATGCCGGGCCCGCCCAGGAAGGGGCGCTCGATCTCGCCGTTGACCGAGGCGGTGATGCGCTCGGTCATGTCCTCGAGCATGTCGGCCTTCTCCTCTGCGGTGATGCGGCCGTCGGCAACCAGCTCGTCGAGGTGCGCATCGGCCAGGCCGACCAGATGGTCGATCAAGGCAGCGGCGGTGCTCCCGTTGGCCACCGCCAGGTCGGCCAGGGTCTGGCCGTCGCGCAAGGCATCGAGCAGTGCCTCCGGGGTCAGCCCCAGGAAGTCGGCCGCCTCGCGGATCGCCTCGATGCCGTGGCCCATGGGGCCGTGCGGCCGGGGCAGGGCCTCGGCCAGGGTATCGGCCACCGCTTCGGCCTGGCTCTGGTCGATGGTGCCCTCGTCCACGAGGGGGGCCAGCCACTCGACGATCTTGGAGCGAATCGGCGTCTCCTCGACGGTCGTCGCCGGGTCGGTGGTGGCCGCATCGTCGGACTGCGCCAGGGCGACGCCGGTCATGGCCAGCGCCGCCACCACCAGCAGCATGGCGCCGATCTTGAGGGTCTGCTTCAAAACGACCTCCTAGGTTCGTTGTGCCCCCATCGTCGGGCGGCCCTGTTCGAGAACCGTAAGGGCCCTTTCAAACTTCCGTGGCCCGGAACTGGGTCTCGTAGAGGCCGGCGTAGAGGCCGCCGCGGGCCAGCAACGCGGCGTGGGTCCCGTCCTCCACGATCCGCCCGCCGTCGAGCACCAGGATCCGGTCGGCTGCCAGGATCGTGGACAGCCGATGGGCGATCACGAAAGAGGTGCGCCCCGCCAGCACCCGCTCCAGCGCCTGCTGGATGAGAGCCTCCGACTGAGCATCGAGGTGGGCCGTGGCCTCGTCCAGGATCAGGATGCGGGGATCCTTCAGCACCACCCGGGCGATGGCCACCCGCTGCTTCTCCCCGCCCGACAGCCGGTAGCCGCGCTCTCCCACCACCGTCTCGTAGCCGCCCGGCAGGCCGGCGATGAAGTCGTAGATGTTGGCCACCCGGCAGGCCTCCTCCAGTTGGGCGGCGGTGGCATCGGGCCGGGCGTAGCGCAGGTTGGCGGCCAGCGTGTCGTGGAACAGGTAGGTCTCCTGGGTCACCACCCCGATTCCCCGGGCCAGGCTCTCGAGAGTCACCGAGCGCACGTCTCGTCCGTCGATGAGCACCCGGCCGCGGGTGGCGTCGTACAGCCGGGGGATCAGCCAGGACACTGTGGTCTTGCCGGCCCCGCTGGGCCCCACCAGGGCGATCAGTTCCCCGGGAGCCACATCGAAGGAGACCTCCACCAGCGCCGGCGTGGTGCGGGAGGGAGCCGGCGACGCCTCCGCAGACGAACCCGCAGGCTGGTGCCACGAGAAGCGGCGCACGTGGGCCAGGCCCCCGGCCGCCGCCGCCCGGTAGTCGAAGCCGACGCCCTCGAAGGTGACCCGTCCCACCATAGGGTCCAGCGGCTCGGCGTCGGGGACGTCGGCTACCTCGCGGGGCAGGTCCAGCACCTCGAACACCCGCTCGAAGGAGACCAGCGAAGTGGCCAGTTCCACCCGGGCGTTGGTGAGGCCGGTCAGCGGCCCGTAGAGGTTCGCCAGGTAGGCGGAGAGGGCCACCACGGTGCCCACCGTCAGCGACCCCCGGATCACCAGCACGGCCCCCAGCCAGAAGACCAGGGCGGTGCCCAGAGCGCTCACCACCCCGAGGGCCATGAAGAACCACCGGCCCACCAGGGCGCGGCGGACCCCCAGGTCGCGCCCCTCCGCCGCCTGCTCGCGGTAGCGGCGGTCCTCGTCGGAGGTGCGGGCGAACAGCTTGACCAGCAGGGCGCCGCTGAGGTTGAGGGTCTCGTTGAGGGTGTTGTTCATGCGGGCGTTGGCATCCATCTGCTGGCGGGTCACCCGGCGCAGCACCCGCCCCACCCGGCGGGAGGGGATGATGAAGAGGGGCAGCACCGCCACTGCCACCAGGGTGAGGCGCCACTCCAGGCGGAGCATCACCGCCAGCGTCACGCCGGCGGTGACCAGGTTCGAGGCGACCGAGACCACCGTCCCGGTGATGGCTTGCTGTGCCCCCACCACGTCGTTGTTGAGGCGGGACATCAGCTCTCCGGGCCGGGCCCCGGTGAAGAAGGCCAGCGACATCCGCTGCAGGTGGGCGAAGAGGCTGGTGCGCAGGTCGAAGATGATCCCCTCCCCCGCCCGGGCCGAGGCCCAGCGCTGCGCCACCCCGATCACCCCGTTGAGCAGGGGGACCGCCACCATGCCCAGGCCGAGCACGGTGACCCGGCCCAGCTTCCCTTCGGGGATCGCCCGGTCGATCAGGTCCCGCATCAACAGGGGCGGGAGCAAGCCGACGAGGGCGGCCAGGATGATGGTCGCCAGGACCAGCCACAAGAGCCGGTGGTAGGGACGGGCGTAGGCCAGGACCCGGCGCAGGAGGCGCCGGTCGAGCGCCGGGCGATCCTGTTCCTCGTCGTATTGCAGGTACGACCACCAGCCGCCGCCGTGGCCTCCGCCCGGGATGATCTCCGCCTCCTGGTCGGCACCAGGCTATCGGCCGGAGCCCCCTTACCCGCCGCCCGCCTCAGCCGTCGCCGGAGGGCAGGAAGGAGAGCAGCTGCAGTGCGGTCAGGGAGTCGGCCATGGCGAAGCAGGACTCCTCGCTGATCCCCCGGCGGCAGAACAGCTGGTAAACGTAGTCGCCCGCCGCCCAGGCCAGCTCCCGCCCGTCGGCCGCCTGGAAGGTTGAGACGCCGCTCGACCCCTCGTCGGGCAGGGCGGAGCGCAGCCCCACGCGCAGCACCACCAGCTGGCCTTCCAGGCGCGGCACGGTGTAGGGCTCGGCCGTCCACAGGCCGAAAGCGGCGGAGGTGGCCACATCCAGGGTCCCGGTCTGCGTGTCGAAGACCAGCTGGCTCGAGATGTGGGTGACCTTCTCCGGGACCATGCGGGGAAACTCGATGCCGGGCAGGGCGGCGGCGACTTCGAAGCGGCTCGCCTGGATGTAGGGATCCACCCCGGTGCTCCGCTGCCAGACCCGGCGGGTGACGCCGTCGGCTCCTTCGCCCGCCCCCGCCTCGAACTCGTCGTTGACCCAGATCACATCGCCGGACAGCCGGGTAAGGGCCATGCCGCCGCCCGGCTGGGGCAGGGTGGTCGTCGTGATGCTGGTAGTGGAGCCGCCGTGGACGATGTCGCGCGACATGTCGCCCACTCCTTCGAGGACGTCGCCGCACCCCGCCGCCGTGAGGGCGACGAGAGCGAGCATCAGAGTGAGCCGGCGCCGGTCCATGTCTCGGGCCGAAGGCAATGGGCCCCGGGAGGATTATGGTCGCCCGCCCGGGAAAGCCGGGCAGTCAGCCCGCCGGGGATCCTCCGGCTGCCTCGGCAGGCAGCCGGCGCACCGCCCACTACCGCCTCGCCGAAGCCCGGCGCCAACCGGCCTCCCCGCCCCAGGCCGGTAGCCTGCCGCCGGCATGTCCCGCCGCGTCATCACCCTGTTCCGGGAGGGCTTCCCCACCCGGCTGGCCTTCGACACGGCCGTTTCCCGGGCCCTGCTCGAAGCGGCCGCCGCCGGAACCGGACCCGAGGCCTTCCGCCTGTTCGTCCCGGGCCGGGTGCTGGCCTTCGGCAGCCGCGACGCCGCCCATCCCGGCTACCCGGCGGCCTGCAACGCAGCCCGCGCCGAGGGCTTCGCCCCGGTGGAGCGTCTGGCCGGAGGCCGGGCCGCCGTCTTCCACGAGGGGACCCTGGCCTTCGCCTGGGCGATCCCCGACCCCGAGCCGCGGCGCTCCATCCACCTCCGCTTCCGGGAACTGGCCGCCGTGGTGGTCGAGGCCCTGGCCTCGCTCGGGGTCGACGCCCGGGTGGGCGAGGTGCCGGGCGAGTACTGCCCCGGCGAGTACAGCGTCAACGCCGGAGGGCGGCGCAAGCTCATGGGGGTGGGGCAGCGCCTGGTGGCCGGGGCGGCCCATGTGGGCGGGGTGGTGGTGGTCGACCGTCCGGACCTGGTGAACCGAGCGCTGACCCCGGTATACGCGCTCCTGGGTTTCGCCTGGGACCCGGCCGTCACCGGGAGCGTCGCCGACACCGCCGAGGCCTCGGTGGACCAAGTAGCCGATGCCCTGGCTGCCGCCCTGGCTCGCCGCGCCGACCTGGAGGAGGCTCCCCTGCCGCCCTCCGTCCTGGAACGGGCCGAGGCGCTGGCCGCCCTCGCCCCGCCGCCCCGATAGCCTGGGGTCATGCGGGTGCTCATCGTCAACGGCCCCAACCTGAACCTGCTCGGGGTGCGCTGCCCGGAGGTGTACGGCACCGCCACCCTCGCCGAGTTGGAGGAGCGCTGCCGGGAGTGGGGCGCCGCCCTGGGCCTCGAGGTGGAGACCTTCCAGTCGAACCACGAGGGGGCGATCATCGACCGCCTCCACGAGGCGCTGGGGCGCTGCGACGGGGTGGTGCTCAACCCGGGGGCGCTCACCCACTACTCCTACGCCCTCCACGACGCGGTGGAGGCGATCGCCCTGCCCGTGGTGGAGGTCCACCTCTCGGACATCGCCGCCCGCGAGGAGTGGCGAGCCCGTTCGGTCGTCTCCCCCGCCTGCGCCGCCACCATCAGCGGGCACGGCCTCGACGGCTACCGGCAGGCCCTGGAGTTCCTCGCCGCCCGGGGTCAGGCCCCCGCCAGGTAGGCCGCCACCCGCCCGAGGCCCTCCCGCAAGTCGGCGTCGGCCAGGGCGAAGGACAGGCGCACGTAGCCGGGGGCGCCGAAAGCCTCCCCGGGCACTACGGCGGCCTTGGCCCGGTCCAGGAACAGCGCCGCCAGCTCGGTGTCGGTGGCGGCCCGGTCCCCGCCTCCCAGGTCCCGCCCGAGCAGGCCGGTCACGTCGGGGAAGGCGTAGAACGCCCCTTCCGGCTCGGCGACCCGCACCCCGGGAAGGGCCGAGAGGAGGCGGTGCATCTCGCGGCGGCGGCGGTCGAAAGCCGCCCGCATCTCCTCCATCGCGGTCATCGGCCCTTCGAGGGCGGCCAGGGTCGCCGCCTGGCTCACATTGGCCACGTTGGAGGCGGCATGGGACTGGAAGCGGATCGCCGCCTCGGTCACCGCCGCCGGGGCGATCATCCACCCCACCCGCCAGCCGGTCATGGCGTAGGTCTTGGAGGGGCCGTTGACCACGACGCAGCGCTCCGCCGCCTCCGGGGCCACCACCGGCAGTGAACAGAACCGGGCCGAGCCGTACACCAGGTGCTCGTAGATCTCGTCGGTGAGCACCCAGATCCCGTGCTCCGCCGCCCACCGCCCGATGGCGGCCACCTCGCCCTCCGGGTACACCACCCCGGTCGGGTTGGAGGGCGAAACGAAGATCAGCATCTTGGTGCGCGGGGTGCGCGCCGCCTCCAGTTGCTCGATGGTGACCCGGAAGCCCGCCGCCAGCGTGGTGGGGATCGGCCGGGTCACGCCCCCGGCCAGGGCGACGGCCTCGGGGTAGGTCACCCAGTAGGGGGCGGGGAGGAGCACCTCGTCGCCCGGGTCGAGCAGGGCCTGGCAGGCGGTGTACACCGCCCCCTTGGCGCCGTTGGTGATCAGCACCTGCCCGGCCTCCACCTCGAAGCCGGAGTCGCGCCGGGTCTTGGCGGCCACGGCCCGGCGCAGTTCGGGCAGGCCGGCGGTCGGCGTGTAGCGATGATGGCGGTACTCGCGCGCCGCCGCCGCCGCCGCCTCGACGATGTGGGGCGGCGTGGGGAAGTCGGGCTCGCCGACCCCGAAGTCCGCCACCTTCTCCCCCCGGGCGCTCAACTCCTTCGCCCGGGCGGTGATGGCCAGGGTGGCCGACTCCACGATGGCTTCCAGCCGCTGCGAAACCCCGCTGCCCATGCCGATTCCTCCCTGCCGGTCCCGGAGCCGATAGGTTAGGGGCCGTGGCGCCCCAGACCCCGACCACCAGCCGGAGGACCGCATGACCCTCGCCTACGTGCTCGCCGCCCTGACCGTGCCCTTCGTGGGCCTGCTGCTGCTCGGGGAGAAACGGGACGCCCCGTGGCGGGGGTGGGCCAAGGGCGCCGCTTCCACCGGCTTCATCGCCACCGCGATTGCCGCCGGAGCCACCGACACCGCCTACGGCGCCTGGGTCCTGGCGGCCCTCTGCCTCGGCTGGGTCGGCGACATCGCCCTGGTCTCTTCGCAGCGCAAGTGGTTCCTCCTGGGCCTCGGGTCCTTCCTGTTCTCGCACCTCACCTACATCGGGGCCTTCGCCACCGTGCGTCCTCACGCCCTGGTGGCCGTGCTGGTGGCGGCGGGCCTGCTCGTCCCCGCCGCGCTGGTGGGCCGCTGGCTCTGGCCCCATCTGGGCGCCGACATGCGCGGGCCGGTCGTGGCCTACATCGCGGTGATCACCGCCATGGTGGCCGCCGCCGCCGGGGCCGTCGCCGGGGCCGAACTGCCCCGAGCCGCTGTGGCCGTTCTCACCTCCGGCAAACCCTTCCCCGGCTGGCTGTGGCCGGCGGCGGTGATGACCGCGGCGGTGGCGTTCTACCTCTCGGACGTCTCGGTGGCCCGGGACCGCTTCGTCGCCCCCG
>JALOLI010000343.1 GCA_025456165.1 Acidimicrobiia bacterium
CGCTACCCCCTGAGGCAGTAGTAGACGGAGCCAGCCCCGGGCCGCATCCTGAGCCCGTCTCAACGCCGCCGGCCTTCGCCGGTCCAGGCGCCCCGGAAGCGTGCCGATACCTGCGGCGTGACCACCGTTGATCGCACCGCCGACTGGAAAGTGACCGTCGGCTACAAGACTCTGCTGCGGGTGGGTTGGGGCCTGGTCGCCCTCGCCGCCTGGGGCGGGGTCATCGCGCTGGTGGCCGGGGCGCCCGGGGCGTGGTGGATGGCCGCCGGCGTGGCCGTGCTGGCCCTCCTCCTGGTGGCCTTCTTGCCGGAGCCGGTACCTGCCGAGATGATCACCGGGCGCCGGACCCGCGTAAACACGAGGCGCCCGGTCGAATGACCGGGCGCCTCGGCAGGTGAGCCCGCCGCTCAGCGGCGGGCTTTGATCTCTTCTACGAGCTTGGGCAGGACCTTGTGCAGGTCGCCCACGATGCCCAGGTCGGCGATGCGGAAGATGGGCGCTTCCTCGTCCTTGTTGACGGCGATGATGGTGCCCGAGTCCTTCATGCCGACCAGGTGCTGCATGGCCCCGCTCACCCCGGCGGCGAGGTAAACGCTGGGCCTCACGGTCTTGCCGGTCTGGCCCACCTGCGAGGAGTAGGGCAGCCACCCGGCGTCGACCACGGCCCGGGTGCCGCCCAGGGCGGCACCCAGCAGTGAGGCCAACTCGTTGAGGGCGGTCATCTTGTCCGCCCCGCCGACGCCGCGGCCGGCGGCCACCACGATGGCCGCCTTCTCCAGGTCGGGCCCCTCCGAGACTTCGGCGTGGCGCTCCAGCACCGCCGCCTCTCCGGCGTGGCCGATCTCGGGCAGGGCCACCGGGATCACCTCGGGGGAGGAATCTGCCCCGGCCTCGGCGGCGAAGGACTTGCTGCGCACCAGGGCGATCCAGGGCCCGGCGCCCCGGTAGGCGGTCTCCACCAGCGTGGAGCCGCCCAGGATCTCGTTGATCACGCTCACCCGGCCCTCGGCGGCGCGGATGTCGACGGCGTTGGCCAGCACCGGGCGGTCGATGCGGGCGCTGAGGCGCCCGGCGACGTCGCGGTCGGTGAAGGCCACGCCGAAGAGCAGCAGGTCGGGATGGTGCTCGGCGATCAGGCCGGCCAGGGCCGCGGCGGCCGCGGCGGCGGGCAGGCTGGCCCCGGGCACCAGGTGGAACACCCGGGTGGCCCCGTGGGCCCCCAGGGCGGCGAAGGCGGCCTCCGAGCCGGCTCCCAGGTAGACGGCGGCCAGGTCGCCGCCGAAGGTGCGCGCCTTGCTGAGCATCTCGAGGGAGAGGCTCGTCGGGGCGCCGTCGATCTCTTCTGCGAACACCCAGGTCTGCATGTCAGATCACCTTCACCTGTTCGAGGAGCCGCACGATCTCCAGGTACGCCTCGCCCTCGTCGACGACCTTGCGGCCGGAACCCCGCTCGGGGGCGGCCCGCACCCCGGCGATCTCCTGGGCGGAGCCGGCGGGGCCGATCTCCTGCGGGCTCAGGCCCAGATCGGCGGCGGTGGGCTGCTCGATGGGCTTGGTCTTGGCCGCCATGATCCCCTTGAAGGTGGGGTAGCGGGGCTCGACGACGCCGGAGGTGACCGAGAGCAGCGCCGGCAGAGACGACTCGACCACCTCGTATCCGGTGGCCGTCATCCGCTCGATGCGGACCTTGCCGTCGCCCTGGGTCACCTTGCGGGCGAAGGTCAGCGAGGGCAGGCCCAGCAGCTCGGCAAGTTGCTGGGGCACGACCCCCGTGTAGCCGTCGGTGGACTCGGTGCCGGCGATGATCAGGTCGGGCTGCTCCTTGCGCAGCACCGCCGCCAGCACTTTGGCGGTCACCAGCGCTCCCGAGCCGCGCAGGGCCGGGTCGTTGACGATCACCGCCTTGTTGGCCCCCATGGCCAGCGCCTGGCGGATGCCCTGAAGGCTCCCCGCCGGGCACATCGACACCAGGGTCACCGTCCCCCCGGTGGCTTCAGCGAGCTGCAGGCCTACCTCGACGCCGTAGCGATCGGTGTCGTCGAGGACCTGGTCCTGCGGCCGCTGCACGAAATGGGTCTCCGGATCCAACGCGTAGGGCGTGTTGGGATCCGGTATCTGCTTGACGCAGACCGCGATCTTCATGTCACTCCCCGTGTGCGACTGCGACTCCCCGTGTGCGACTGCGGGCCCATCCTAGGGGACGCCGAGGGCGGTGTTAGCCGCCGTTCACGGCGCACCCCGGGAGCGAGGCCTTCAGGAGGCCAGGGCGGGCAGCAAGGCGTCGAGCAGGGCGGTGAAGCGGCCCCGGGCGGCCAGGCCTGTGGCCTGCACTTCCTCGTGGCTGAGAGGCACCGGCGAGATGCCCGCGGCCAGGTTGGTGACCAGCGAGATGCCCAGCACCCGGGCCCCCATGTGGCGGGCGGCGATGGCTTCCGGCACGGTGGACATGCCGACCAGGTCGGCTCCGAGACGGCGAGCCATCTGCACCTCGGCCGGGGTCTCGTACGAAGGTCCCAGGAACCAGGCGTAGACCCCTTCTCTGAGGGGTACCCCGGCGCGCTCGCCGGCTTCCCGGGCCGTCTGTCTGAGGTCGGCGGGGTAGACCGCCGACATGTCGGGGAAGCGGGGCCCGAGGCGGTCGTCGTTGGCGCCCATGAGCGGGTTGCGGGTGGTGAGGTTGAGGTGGTCGCGGATCAGCACCAGGTCGCCGGCGGCCAGGCCGTCACCGGCTCCGCCGGCGGCGTTGGTGAGCACGATCGTGCGGCAGCCGCAGAGGATGGCGGCCCGCACGGCGAACACCACCTTGTCGAGGGGCCAGCCCTCGTAGGTGTGGACCCGGCCGGAGAGGACCAGCACCGGCTTCCCCTCGGGGGCCGCCGAGTACAGGGTGCCGCCGTGGCCCTCGACCCGGGGCACGGGGAAGCCGGGCAGGTCGGTATAGGGCACGGCCACGGCGCCGGGCAGCGTGGCGGCGTAGTCGCCCAGGCCCGAGCCCAGCACCACTGCCACCGAGTGCGCTTCGCGCCCGGTGCGCTCCCTGACGGCGGCTGCGGCCGCCGTCAGCTCCTCGTAGCTCATTTGATTCCCTCCCTCAGGAGACTTCACCGTGGATCAGGGGCGGCGGCGCCACTCGTTCCTCGCCGATCTCCAATGCCCGCTCCACCAGGGGCAGGGCCTGCGCCAGGCGGCCGGAATCGGCCCAGGCCAGGCGGACCAGCGGCTGGCCCTTCTCCACCGGATCGCCCACCTTGGCCATGACCCGGAGGCCGACGCCGGGGTCGATGGCGTCCTCTTTTCGCTCCCGCCCCGCCCCCAGCCGCATGGCGGCGACGCCCAGGTCGAGGGCGTCGCAGCGGGTCAGATAGCCGCTGCGGGCCGCCGGCACCTCGTGGTGGTGGGGGGCGACGGGGAGGAGAGAGGGGTCGTGGATCACGGCCGGGTCGCCGCCCTGGGCCTCCACCACCTCGACCAGCTTCTCGAAGGCGGCGCCGGAGGCCACCGCTC
>JALOLI010000063.1 GCA_025456165.1 Acidimicrobiia bacterium
ACGACTACCCCGACCCTGCCCGGGGGGGAACCGGGCCCCGTGCCCACTGCCCTCCCCTCCAAGGGGGCCTTCGCTCCCTTCGTCGCGGTTCCCTTGCTCGACGGCACCCCGATGCGGATCCCCGGCCATCCCACCTCGCTGGACGGCGTCTACTGGGAGTTCAAAGCCACCGACCCGGAGTGGCCGGAGCCGCGCGCCCTGCGCGAGGATCTCGCCCGCGACGGCTTCGCCATCGACGGCTCCTGGTCCAGCCAGGTGCTCCACACCGTCTACTCCTACCACGCGCGCTACGCCGACGGCCCGGTGTATGTGACCACAGACGCCGGCTATCACGAGTGGCACCTCGTCTTCTCCAAGGCTCTGCGCGACACCGAGGCGCAGGTGCTGCTGCCCTTGCTCGAGGATCTGGTCGCTGGGCTGCTGGCTGCCTCCACTGAGCCGGGCAACCCGCCCGATGACGCCGCCGCCCGGGAGGACGTCCACCTCTACCTGCAGGCCGTCGCCGCAGTCCTCGGCCTCGACGCCGGGGTGATCGACGACCGGGCCGCCGCCGAGGTGAGCCTCGTCGACCTGCACGCCGAGATGGCGGACTCCCCGACGCTGGGCGTCGAGGTGGACTACACCCTGATGACCCCCCGCGGCCACTACACCCGGAGCGACGAGCTCACCCGCTACTTCAAGGCCATGGCGATGCTGGGAGCGACTCCCTTTTCCATCGACGACCCCGACGCCCTGCGCCGGGCCTGGCACCTGAGCGCCCTGCTCACCACTCGGCCCGAGCTCCTCGACACCTGGCAGCGCATCTACGAGACCACCTCCTTCATGGTCGGCGCCGCCGACGATTACACGCCGCTGGAGCTGACGGCGGCGAGGGAGGCCACCGGAGCCGGGCTCGATGATGCCGGCATGGGCGCCGTCGCCGCCGCCCTGCGGGCCACCCGTCCCGTGCTCATCGACGCCGAGAAGGCATCGGTGCGGGTCATGGGCGCCCGCTTCGTGCTCGACTCGTTCCTGCTCGATCAACTGGTCCACCCCCAGGTGTGGAATCGGGTGCGCGGATCTGTGCTCGACGTGGCCGCGGCCTTCGGGTCGGACTGGGCCCTCGGGATCCAGGAGGCGGCCGGGGTGCCGGAGGAGTACCCCGGCTACTCCGAGCGCATGACCGCCCTGCGCGCCCTGGTGGCGGAGCGGCCTTCGGCCGACTGGGGGGGCACGGTGTACGACACCTGGCTGTATGCCCTCCTCCCCATGTGGCTGCCCCGCGGCGAGGAGTATCCCGACTACATGCAAACCCAAGCCTGGGCGGCCCGGTCGCACCAGGGGGGCTTCGGCTCCTACGCCGAGTTGAAGCACGACACCGTGCTCTACTCCAAGCAGGCTTTCGCCGAAGGCGACGCCCCGCTCCCGCCGGCCCCGCCCCGCCACTGGGTGGAGCCCGATCCGGTCCCCTTCGAGCGGCTCGCCGAGGCCGCCCGACTGCTCCGCACCGGCCTCGCCGAACGGGAGCTGCTCAGCGGCGAGACCCGCGACCTGCTCGACCGCCTCATCGCCATGGAGGCCCGGTTCGGGCGTATCGCTCGCGATGAGCTGGCGGGACGCGCCATCTCGACGGCCGACAACGACTGGCTGGCCGCCATCGGCAGCGAGTTCGAACTGCTGTGGCTGGAGGCCGGAGACGCGGATCCGGAGCACCTGGGCGGGTTCGGCGAGGATCCCGACAGCCAGGCCCCCGTCGTGGTGGACATCATGTCCAACCCCTGGGACGCCCTGGAGATCGCCACCGGTGGTTTCGACACCCTGTACGTGCTGGTTCCCAACGATCAGGGGCAGTTCCAGGTGGCCATCGGGGCCGCCTACGCCTTCTACGAGTTCTGGGTGCCGCGCGGGGAACGGCTCACCGACGAGGAGTGGCGCTCCATGCTGACAGAGGGCGATGCCCCGGACCGCCCCACCTGGCTGGCAGCGCTCTACGACTGAGCCCGACAGGAGGCGCCCCGGGCGGGCCACAAGCCCACGGCAGCCATCGCCTGGCAGAAGTTGGTGAGCTGCTCGGGCGTGAGACGGGCGGGCTCCAGTGCGTCCTCCTCACCCGCCAGGTAGCGCTCCAACGGTCGGCTCTGCCATCGCGGCAGGCCGCCCACCCGGAGCGAGTACCCGTCGGCGAAGGTGAGCCGGATGCTCTCCAGCAACGGCCCCCGCCGCACCTTCATGCCGTCGAGATCCGCCAGCGGGTAGAGGTGTCGCGACACCCCCCGGTGGGTGCGGAACGAGCGCTTGGAGAGAGCCAGGCGCCCCCCGGCCAGGAGCACCACAAAGGGGCGCGCCCCGCCTCCCAGTCGGGTCCACCACGACGCCTTCACCCCGAGCAGGCCGTAGCGCGGACCCCCTTCGGCGGGGAGCGCGCCGAGGTACGCCCGGAAATCCTCGGCGGCCCCCGGAGCGAGGCGCCTCCACACGATCCCGGCCACCGAACTCCCTCTCCAGGTGGTATCCCACCCTAATGTCTTTGGGCCGTCCCGGAGCCCGGAGCCGCCCCGGCTCAGCGTTCCTCAGAGGCCGTCGCATAGAATCCTCCTCGAGTCCGATGCCAAGGTTCCGTCCTCCGCAGCGGATCGAATGGCCGCCGGCGGGGAACGGCTATGGAAAGGGGGAGCTCCATGAGTTCCAGGCGAATCATCGTGGTGCTGGCGCTCGTCCTGCTGCTGATCCTCGGCGTGGCCGCAGCGCCGGGCGCCGCGGCGCCCAGGCCGCACCAGTACTACCTCTCGCTCGGCGACTCGGTCGCTGCAGGCTGGCAGCCAGACCCGGTCACCGGCGAGTCGGACTTCACCAGGCAGGCCTATACCGATCAGATCTTCTGGACTCTGCGGCTGGGGATGCCCGGCCTGAGGCACGCCAAGATGGGCTGCCCGGGGGAGACCACCGCCAGCATGATCGACGGGGGAGGCCCGGCCGGGGCGCTGTGCGGCTACACCGGCACCAGCCAGTTGGAGGCCGCCGTGGCCTTCATTGCGGCCCATCCCGGCCAGGTGGCCTTCATCACCATCGACATCGGGGTCAACGACGTTCTCTCGTGCCTCCCGGCGGCCGACGTGCCGGCATGCGTAACCGCGCTCCTGCCCCAGGTGGGTGCGGGGCTCGCCGAGATCCTGACCACGTTGCGCACGGCCACGGCCAACGCCGTCCCCATCGTCGGGATGAACTACTACAACCCGTACCTGGCCACCTGGCTCGAGGGCATCCCGCCCGATGGGGCCGCCGGCCCGGCTTACGCCGCGCTCACCAGCCAGCTGGCCACGGCCCTCAACGACCAGACCCTGGAGCCGGTCTACGCCCTGTTCCAGGTGCCGGTAGCCGACGTCTGGGCCGCCTACCGGAGCAGCCAGTGGCAGATGGTCATGGACGCGCCGTTCAACGTCGGGCGCATCTGCGCCCTCACCTGGATGTGTGTGAACCCTCCCGTCGGGCCGGACATCCACCCGAACCGACGCGGGCACCGGGTGATCGCCAACACCTTCCTGCCGATCCTGGAGACCCTCGGAATCGGGTAGGAGCGCACATCAGTAGGCCGATGGAGTTGGAGTTTCGGCCTGTTACCGGCCGGAACTCCAACTCGTGGCGCGCCTGTTGATGCGCGCTCTGGGACCGAGTCGCTCGCCGAGGGGAGCCTCTGTGCCCACGAGGCGCACTCCGGCGCGTGGGACTCAGTCGCGCCAGAAGGCGGTGCCGATGGCCGTCGGCGGGTCCCCGCTCAGCAGCCGGCGCCAGCGCGGGTAGCGGTCGGCGAGACGGCGGGACCAGTCCTGGGACACGAGCAGCAGGGCGAAGATCAGCAGGGCGAACGGGGTAATGGGCAGGATCTGCGACAGATCGGGCAGCCGGGGCTGCAGCTTCAGGGCGACGATAGAGAGCGCCCCGAAGAAGTAGGCGCCGGTGGCCGCCCGCACCGGGTGCCAGCCACCGAAGATCACGATGGCCAGGGCGATCCAGCCGTAGTTGGTGGTCAGCCCGTCGCGCCATCCCAGCCGCACGTCCAGGGAGAAGGCCGCCCCGGCGATGCCGCACAGCGCCCCGCCCAGGACGGTGTACAGGTAGCGCCACCGGTTCACCCGCAGGCCCCGGGCGTGCGCCGCTTCCGGGCGCTCCCCGATCCCCTGAAGCTCCAGGCCGCGCCGCGTGTGGAAGATGAAGAAGTAGGCGGCGGCCATGACCACGAAGCTGCCGTACACCGAGACGTTGTGGTCGAAGAAGATCGGCCCGATCCAGGGGATCTCGGAAAGCCCCGGGATGGCCAGGTGGGGCACCCCGCTCACCCGCTGGCCCACATAGGGGTCGCCCAGGAAGGACGCGAGATCGGCGCACAACAGGGTGAGCACGAAACCGACGGCGATCTGGTTGAGCCGCAGTTCGATGCTGGCGAAGGCCACCAGGAGGGCCACCGCCATGGAAACCGCCGCCCCGACCACGAAGCCCAGCAGCACGCTGCCGGTGGCGTAGGCCGTGGCGAAACCGGCCATGGCAGAGAGCATGATGCTCCCGTCGAGGGACAGGTTGATGACGCCCGCCTTCTCGGCGATCGTCTCCCCCACCACGGCGTAGACCAGGGGGCTGGCCGCGGCCACTATCGACGCCAGCGTCGCGTCCACCTCACCCCCTCTCTTCCGAGTCGCGCCGGCTCCGGTAGGCCCGCCGCAGCTGCCACCCGCCGGCGAGCAGGGTGAACAGGACGAGCACCCCCTGCAGCACCCCGCCCAGGGCCGAGTCGAGCTGCAGCCGCAACTGCAGCTGCGTGCTCCCCACCGAGATGACGGCGAAGAAGAGGGCGATGGGGGCGATCCAGGCGGCGCGGAAGCCGGCGAGGAGCACCACCAGGATGCCGAGGAACCCGTAGCCCCCCGACACCGACGGGACCAGCTTGTGGTGGAAGCCGGAGGCGTGCAGGGCTCCCCCCAGCCCGGCCAGGGCGCCGCAGATGACGAAGGCCCCCAGCAGGTGGCGGCTCGTGGAGATGCCCATGAGGAAGGCGCTCCGAGAGTTGGCTCCCACCGCCCTCAGCCGCAGCCCGAAGTAGGTGCCCCGCATGAGGAAGTAGATGAGGACCAGGACGACGGCCGTCACCGCCAGCGCCACCCACGAGGCGGTCAGGCTCCCCGTGGTCGGCAGCCAGGCTTCGGGGGGGAACAGGTCGGTGCCGCTGGTGGAGGCGCTCCCCGCCCGCTTCCAGGGCCCGATCACCAGGTACACCACGAGGCCGGTGGCCACGAAGTCGAGACCGAGGCCCCCGAAGATCTCATTGACCCGGCCCTTGACCCGCAGCACGCCCACCAGCAGGCCCCACAGGAGGCCCCCGAGCACCCCGGCGAGGAGGAGCAGCGGAACGACCAAGCCCGAGGGGGCGTCCACGTAGCGGGCCACCGCCGTGGCGGCTACGGCTCCCACGATGATCTGTCCCTCGACGCCGATGTTCCACAGGCCGGCGGCGAAGGTGACCACCAGGCCCGCCGCGGCCAGGGCGAGCGGCACCCAGGCCATCAGGGTGGAAGAGAGGCCGCCGGTGCTCCCCAGCGCCCCGTCGAAGATGAGGCGCAGGGCCTCGAGCGGCGGGGCGTCCACCGAAAGCAGCAGCAGCAGCCCGACGGCCAGGGCGGTCGCCACCGGCAGCAAGGCCGACAGCAAGCGCCGCCAGGTCACGGCCGCTCCTTCCCGCCGATGAGGTAACCCAGGTCCTCGCCGCTGGTCTCCGCCGCCGCCACCTCGCGCAGCACCCTGCCGGCGAAGAACACCAGGATGCGGTCGCTGTAGCGCAGCAACTCGTCGAGGTCTGCCGAGGCGAAGACGATCGCCGTGCCCTGGCGGCTGCGCTCCAGGAGGCGGCGCCACACCCAGTCGGCCGACTCCAGGTCGAGGCCCCGCGTCGGGTGCTCCATGAGGAGCAGGCGCACCTCGGGTGGCATCATCGCCAGCAGCAGCCGCTGCTGGTTGCCGCCGCTCAACTCCCCGGCCGTGGACCCGGGGCGGCCCACGATGAGGTTGCCTTCGATGCGGCGGGCGGCATCGGCCTCGGCCTCGTCCCAGTCGATGGAGAACCCCTTGGCCCGCCCGGCCAGCAGGAAGTGCTCCGTGATGGTGAGGCCGTTGATCAGGCCCTCCTCGAGGCGCCCGGCCGGGAGGAAGTGCACCCCGGCTTCGAGGAAGCGGCGGTAAGGAGCCGAGGCCAGGTCGATCCCCCCGACCCGCAGCCCGCCCGCCGCCGGCCGCTGCAGCCCAGCGCAGGTGCGCAGGAAGGGGCGCTGCCCGCTCCCCTCCAGGCCGGCCAGGCCGACCACCTCCCCCGCCCGTACCGTCAGGTGGTACTCCCCGGCGGCGCGCTCGGAGGGCCGCACCCCGGCCAACTCCAGCACCGTTTCCCCCGGAGGCTCTGCCTCCCGGGGAGGCGGAGTGAGCACCCGGCCGAACATCATCTCCACCAGCCGGTCCGTAGGGCAGGGCAGCGCCGCCTCGCCCACCACTCGGCCTCGGCGCATGACCGACACCCGGGTGCACAGCGCCTCGACTTCCTCGAGCTTGTGGGAGACGAAGGCGACGATCATCCCCTTGTCCGCCAGGGCCCGGAGCGTGGCGAAGAGGCGCTCCTGCTGTATCGCCGAGATGCCGGTCGTGGGCTCGTCGAGGATCAGCACCCGGGCCCCCAGCCACAGCAAGCGGGTGATCTCCAGCTGCTGGCGCTCCCCCACCGTCTCCCGGGCGGCGGCGGCGCGCCGCACCCGGCGGCCGCTGCCGAGCAGGAAGTTGTCGAGCACGCTGAAGGGCAGGAACACCAGCGGATCCTGGTGGAGCATGCCGATGCCGCTGCGGATGGCGGCCCGGGTGGAGCCGAGCCGCACCGGCCTGCCGTCGAGCACGACCTCCCCGGCGTCGGGTGATACGAAGCCCGACAAGACCTTCATGAGCGTGGACTTGCCGGCGCCGTTCTCCCCGAGCAGGCCGTGGATCGCCCCGGCCTCGAGACGGAGGTCCACCCCGTCGCTGGCCCGCACCGCCCCGTAGCGCTTGTGGATGCCGCGGAGTTCCAGGCTCATCGTGCCGGGCAGGCTAGAGCGGCCGGGCCAACGAAGGGCCTAGCTGGGCGAGCTGGCCCCGACCATGCCTTCGAGCAATTGCTCCATGAACCAGATCTGGAGGTCGGTGGCCACTTCGCCTTCGCCCAGGAACGGCGTGCCGTCCTGGTAGTTCAGCGGGCCGGTGAACAGGTTGATCGAG
>JALOLI010000064.1 GCA_025456165.1 Acidimicrobiia bacterium
GCCATGTTCATCAGGTCGCCGCCCGACCAGGCGCCTTCGAGCCGCACCAGCCCGGTCTTGTTGGCCTGGTGGTACTGGAACCACTCCCGGTCGGGGACGATGCCCGCCTGCTCGAAGGGCAGGTCGATCCCCGTCGGCGCCCCGAACCCCAGGGAGCGGGCCCAGTCCTGCAGCAGGTTCTCGCTCCACTCGAAGTCGGGGTTCTCCCAGATCTTGAGGGCGATGCCCCAGTAGTAGTTGTCCGAGGAAACCTGGAGGGAGGTGTGGATGTTCACCAGGCCGTGGACCCTCCAGTCCTTGAGCCTGGGGGTGTTGGGGAATTGCAGGTCGCCGTCGGCATAGAACGAGGTGGGGTCGCTGGGATCGAGGCGATCGGCGTACTGATCCTGCTCGACCGTGGGGTAGATCTTGCGCTCCAGGGCCAGGGTGTACGGCACCACCTTGAAGGCCGAGGCCGGCGGGTACAGGCCCTGGATGGCGAAGTTGTTCAGGGCCGCGGTCTCCTGCAACCGGGCCCAATCCTCGTTGCTGATGCTGCCCGTGGAGAACAGGCCCGGGTCGTACGCCGGCACTGAGGCCAGGGCGAGCACCGAGCCATCCCGCGGGTCGAGGACCACGGCCGCCGCCCGCACCGGCTTCTTGCCGTCGCGGCGCGACAGCGACATCCCGTCGTAGAGGGCCTGTTCCACGAACTCCTGAAGGGCGAAGTCGATGGTGGTGATCGCCGTGCCCCCGGCCCGGGCCGGCACCTCGTCGATGATCCCCAGCACCTCCCCCCCGGCGTTCACCCGGTAGGTGACCCGCCCCGCGGTCCCGCGCAGCGCCCCGTCGTACTCCTTCTCGATCCCGAACCGGCCCACCCGGTCGCGGACGGTAATGCCCGGGCGGTCCAGGTCCTCGTCGGCGGGAGCGCCGATGTATCCGATCACGTGGGCGGCGGTCTCTCCTTCGGGGTACACGCGTACCGGCACCGGCTCCACCACTACCCCGGGGAAGTCCTCGATGTGCTCCAGGACGAAGACGGCCACCGACTCGGAGACCTCATCGCCCAGAGGGAAGCGGGCTCCGGCGCCGGCCTCGTCGAAGGCGGCCCGAATGTCCGCGGCGGGCATCGCCAGGAGGGCGGCCAGGTGGTTGATCAGCCCCTCTTCCCGTTCCTCGGGAACCAGCTTGCGGTCGATCACCAACTGCCGGCTGGCCACCGTGCCGGCGAGCAGCACCGTCCCGGTGCGATCAAAGATGTCCCCGCGCGGCGCCTCGACGGTCACCACCCGGATCTGTTGCTGCTCGGCCGTCTCCAGAGCCGAAGCCAGGGTGCTCACCTGCAGGTACCACAGCCGCAGCACTAGCACGGTGAACAGCGAAGACCACCCCTACCGCTACCAGGCGCCAGGTGCGGCTCACCGGTCCCACCCCGGGCGGCCCCCGCCCCGCGGCCCGATCAGCCGAGTGATCGGGGGAAGGACGAGCGGCGCCAGGATCGTGTTGTACACCGCCGGCAGCAGCATTCTCTGCACCACCTGAGCGTCGGCGAGCGTCTGCGCCCCAAAGATCGTACCGAGGAGTGCATATAGCGCCAGTCCTACGAACGACAGCAAGAACACCCCGGGGATCAGCAGGGTGACGTCGTCTTCGAAGCGGCGGCGCAATCGGACCGTGGCGAAGGCCACGGTGGTCAGCACCAGGGCCCACAGCCCGAGAGCGGTCTCGGAAAGCAGGTCGAGAAGCAGACCGGTGGCGAACCCGACGAGCAGCGAGGGGACCCGCCCCAGATGGCGGCTCACGGCCAGGGTCACCAGCAGGGCGAGGGCCGGTGAGGCCCCGAAGGGGCGCAGCCTGATGAACAGGGTCGTCTGCAGGGCCACTCCCAGGATCACGAGGGCGACGGCCACCGCCGTCCTGCGCCACTTCACGGGGAGGTGGTCGTCCCCGACCCGGGCCCAGTGCCGGCCGTGGTTGTGGTCTCCAGCGGGGGCTGGACCGGTTCGTCGTCCTCTCCGGCCGGCGAGCCGACCTGATCGCTGGTGAACACGAGGACCTTGACGTAGTCCACGCGCGACAGCTCCGCCTCGGGCGCCGCCTTGGTGATCAGCGAGAACCCGACCTCGGCTTCGGCGTCCTCGACGACCCGGGCCACCGGGATGCCGGCCGGGAAGCGGCCGTCGGCGGTCACCAGCAGGTCCCCCGCGATCAGGGCGGCGTTGGTGTTGAACATCTCCAGCTGCATCAGCCCTCCGCCGCGCCCGGTCAGGATGCCCGTTTCGCCGGTGCGCTCCACCCGCACGGCCACCCGCATGGTGGGATCGGTGATGAGCCGGATTCGGGCCGAAGTCTCGGTCACGGACACCACCCGCCCGATGAGCCCGCCCTCGTCGATCACCGGCATGTCCACCGCGATGCCGTCGCCCCGGCCCTTGTCGATGAGGCGGATGGCGTCGAAGTCCGAGGGGCCCGTGGCCAGCACCCGGGCCGCCACCGTGTCGAGCTCGCCGGGAGGCTCTATGGCGAGTACCGCCTCCAGCTCGGCCACCCGGCGCTGGAGGCTCTCCGTCTCGGCCAGCTGGCGCTCCAGGTCGGTGACCTGCAGCCGCAGCCGGCGGTTCTCGTCGCGGATGCCCACCAGGTCCGAGATACCCTCGAAGAAGGCGACCACCGGCCGGGTGACGAACCCGACCCCCTGCTGAACGGGAGTGAACGCCGTCTGGACCCCATCGCGCAGCGTGCCCCCCAGGCCTTCTCCCGAAGCGCGCAGGTCGACGGTCACCAGCACCAGGGAAACCAGCACCAGCCCGATGAAGGCCAGGGTGCTGCGGTCTACCCCCGAGGGACGCCACACGGGAAGCCTCCCATCGCGCAGCCGGCCCCGGCGGGCACGGCTACTCCTGGCCGGTCGTGGACAGCACTTCCCGCAGCCGGTCGAACTCCTCGAGGCAGGCGCCCGCCCCGAGCACGACGGTCTGCAAAGGGCGCTCGGAGGTGATCACCGGCGTCCCGGTCTCACTGGCGATGCGCACGTCGAGGCCGCGGAGCAGGGCCCCTCCGCCGGTGACCATGATGCCCCGAGCCATGATGTCCGCCGCGAGCTCGGGCGGGGTCTTGTCGAGGCAGTACTTGACCGCGTCCACCACGGCCTGCACCGGCTCTTCGATGCCCTCCCGAACCTCCTGGGCGCTGACCACCACGGTCTTGGGCAGGCCGGTCACCAGGTCGCGGCCCCGGATCTCGGCGCTCGGCTCGTCGGAGTAGGGCCAGGCGGAGCCGATGGCCATCTTGAGCTGTTCGGCGGTGCGGTCGCCCAGGAGGAGGTTGTACTCCTTCTTGACGTAGTCGATGATCGCCTCGTCGATCTCGTCGCCGGCCACGCGGATGCTCCGGGCCACGACGATGCCCCCGAGGGCGATGACCGCCACCTCGGTGGTGCCGCCGCCCATGTCCACCACCATGGAGGCGGTCGGCTCGTACACGGGGAGGCCGCAGCCGATGGCGGCCGCCATGGGCTCTTCGATCGTGTAGGCCCGGCGCGCCCCGGCGTGATAGGCGGCCTCCTCAACGGCCCGGCGCTCCACCCCGGTGATCCCGCTGGGGACGCCCACGATGATGCGGGGGCGGGCCCAGCGGCGCGGCTGCACCTTCTTGATGAAGTAGCGCAGCATCTTCTCGGTGATGTCGAAGTCGGCGATGACCCCGTCGCGCAGCGGCCGGATGGCCTGGATGTGGGCCGGGGTGCGGCCGATCATGCGCTTGGCCTCGGCTCCCACCGCCAGGGCGCGGTGGCTGCGGGTGTCGATGGCCACCACCGAGGGCTCATTGAGCACGATGCCTTGCCCGCGCACGTACACCAGGGTGTTGGCCGTGCCCAAATCGATGGCCATGTCGCGGCTGGCGAGCGACGCAATGCCCGTCATGTAGGCCCCCGTTGGATTCCCCTGGAGTCTACCGGCTCAGGCGAAGAACAACCCGAGCTCGCGCTCCGCGCTGGCCGGGGAGTCCGACCCGTGGACGATGTTCTCCGTCGTGACCAGGCCGAAGTCACCGCGGATGGTGCCCGGCGCCGCCTTCTTGGGGTCGGTCACCCCCATGAGGGCCCGGGCCACCTCGACGGCTTCCTCGCCCTCCCACTCCATAGCGAAGACCGGCCCGCTGGTGATGAAGGCCGCCAGGTCCGGGTAGAAGGGCTTGGCCAGGTGCTCGGCGTAGTGGCGGGCCGCCAGGTCGGCGTCGATGGTCAGCATCCGGGCCCGGGTGAGACGCAGCCCCTTGCGCTCCATGCGGGAGATCACCTCTCCCACCAGGCCGCGACGCACCCCGTCCGGCTTCACCATCACGAAGGTCCTCTGCACGGCCACGCCGCCCTCCTCCTCGTCCTGGGCTGCCCCGGATGGTACCCCCGGCGCCGGGCCTCCCCCGAAGCGGGCTTGAGCCGCCCCTCAGGCCCCCGTTCGGCCGCCTGGGGCCGCCGGGCCCAGGCCGAGAGCACCGCGGGCCTCGCCCACCACGTACAGCGAGCCGGTGATCAGCACCGGCCCACCCCTCTCCAGCGCGGCGGCGATGGCGGCGGCGACCGAACCGTGGACGGTGATGGGCACCGCCATCGCCTCGGCCGCCAGGGCGGCCACTGCGTCCGCGGGACGGGCCCTCTCCGTCCCGCCGGCGCGGGTGGCGTGGAACGAGGCCGCCGCCGGGGCCAGCGAGCGCAGCATGGCCGGCACATCCTTGTCGGCCATCGCCCCGAAGACGACCGCCCAGCGGTTGGTGGGGAACTCCTCGGCCAGGGCGGCGGCCAGGGCTTCGCTCCCCTCCGGGTTGTGGGCTCCGTCGAGGAGCACCAGGGGATCGCGCTGCACCACTTCCATGCGGCCGGGTGAGCGGGCGGCGGCCGCCGCCTCGGCCACCGCCGCGGGATCGAGAGCCCGGCCGAAGAAGGCCTCGACCGCGGCCACCGCCACGGCCAGGTTGGCCGTCTGGTGGCGGCCGAGCAGGGGCAGCCGCAGTTCGGGATAGGAGCCGTAGACCCCTTCGACATCCACCAGCCAGCCCCCCACGGCTCGCGTCGCATCCACCGAGAACTCCGCCCCCAGGCGCAGCCAGGCCGACCCGGTGGCGGCGGCGCGCTGCCCGGCGACTTCGAGAGCCGCCGGGGGCAGGATGCCGGTCACCAGGGTCCGCCCGGGCCCCAGGATCGCCGCCTTCTCCCCGGCGATGGCCCCCACCGTGTCCCCTAGGTACTCGGTGTGCTCCAGGGAGATCGAGGTGATCACCGCCACCTCGGCGTCCAGCACGTTGGTGGCGTCGAGGCGGCCGCCGAGGCCGACTTCGACCACTGCCGCGTCCACCGACTGGGAGGCAAACCAGGAGAAGGCCAGGGCGGCGGTCAGCTCGAAGTAGGTGATCCCGTCGCCGGTCCGCTCCTCGTAGGCCGCGGCAAAGGGGAGCACGTCCTCGAGGGCCGCCCCCAGGTCCTCCCGGCGCAGCGGCTCGCCGGCCACTTCGAAGCGCTCCTCCACCGCCTGCAGGTGCGGCGAGGTGAACAGGCCGGGCTTGAGGCCGTGGGCCGCCAGCAGCCCCGCCGCGAGGCGGGCCGTGGTCGTCTTGCCGTTGCTGCCGGCGACGTGGATGGCCGGGTAGCTCCGGTGCGGGTCGCCCATGAGGGAGAGAAGCCCGGCGATGCGCTCCGTGCCGGGCTTGACCCCCCGGCCGATGTGCCGATCCAGACAAGCGAGGGCGGCGGCGTAGTCCGTGCCGCTACCCCAGGCCGTCCAACTGGGCCCGCAGCTTGGCCAGGCGGGCGGCGGTCTCGGCGGCCCGGGCCCGCTCCTTTTCGACCACGGGGGCAGGAGCCTTGTCGACGAAATGCGGGTTGCCCAGCTTGGCTTCGGAAGCCGCCAGGAGCGCCTCGGCATCGGCCACGGCCCGGGCCAGCCGTTCGCGCTCGGCCGAAGTGTCGGCGGCGCCGGCCAGGGACACGAAGGCTTCGAGCGGACCGACCACCAGCCGCGTCCGGCCCGGGCCGGCGGGAGGGCAGGCCACCCACTGCGGGGCCACAGCCGCCAGGCTCTCCAGCTGCGCCTGCCACCAGGTGGCGGCGAGGCCCTCGGGATCGGCCACCACCACCTCCAGGGGGTGCCGGGGCGCCAGGCCGTGCTCCGCCCGGAAACGGCGGATCTCGCCGACCAGCTCCTGGAACACGGCGAAGCCCGACGGCGCCTCGTACGCCGGGGGGTGCGGCCACTCGGCGCCGGCGATGAAGCCCTCCCCCACCAGGTGGGACCACAACTCCTCGGTGAGGAACGGCATGATCGGGTGCAGCAGGGCCAGCAGGTCGCGCAGCACCACTCCCAGGGTGCGGGCCACCGAGCCGGGGGCCTCGCCGCGGAGCGGGGCCTTCGCCAATTCCAGCGACCAGTCGCAGACCTCGGCCCAGGCGAAGTTGTAGAGGAGCCCGTAGGCCTCGTTGAGGCGGTAGTCGTCGAACATCTCGTCGAAGCGGGCCGTCACCTCGTGGAGGCGGGAGAGGATCCAGCGCTCCTCGGGCGAGGGGTCCTCCGGGTAGCCGCCCGAGCCGGGCACGCCCTCGGCCGCCGTGTAGCGCAGGGCAAAGCGAACCGCGTTCCACAGCTTGTTGCCGAAGCGGCGGGCGGCATCCACCTGGTCCGGCTGGAAGGGGACCGTGTCGTGGCCCGGGACGGCGTTGAGCACCAGCGCCAGGCGCAGCGGGTCGGCCCCGTGCTCGGCCACCAGGTCGAGGGGGTCGATGGCGTTGCCCAGCGACTTGGACATCTTGCGCTTGTCGGGGGCCTGGATGAGCCCGTGGATGGCGACATCGGCAAAAGGCGGCCCGCCGGCGAAGTGGAGGCCCATCTGGATCATCCGGGCCACCCAGAAGTAGATGATGTCGTAGGCCGTCACCAGCACGGCGTTGGGGTAGAACGCCCGCAGGTCGGCGGTGTCGTCGGGCCAGCCGAGGGTGGAGAACGGCCACAAGGCCGAGGAGAACCAGGTGTCGAGGACGTCCTCCTCGCGGCGCAGCGCGGCGGACCCGCAGGCGCAGGCCGCCGGATCCTCGGCGGCCACGGTGACCGCCCCGCAGGAGTCGCAGTACCAGGCAGGAATGCGGTGCCCCCACCAGATCTGGCGGGAGATCGTCCAGTCGCGCAGGCCCTCCATCCAGAGCAGGTAGTGCTTCTCCCAGCGCGGGGGCACGAAGCGCACCTCCCCGGCGCGCACGGCGGCGATCGCCGGCTCGACCAGAGGACGCACCTTCACGAACCACTGCTCCGAGAGGTACGGCTCCACGGCCGTGCCGCAGCGGTAGCAGTGGCCCACGGCGTGAGGGTGCTCCTCGATGCGGCGCAGCACACCCGCCGCGGCGAGGGCTTCCTTGACCGCGAGTCGGGCGTCGAAGCGATCCATCCCGGCGAAGGGCCCGCCGGCGGAGGTGATCACCGCCCCTTCGTCGAGGACCGTGATCGCCGGCAGCCCCGCCCGCTGGGCGATCTCGAAATCGGTGGGGTCGTGGGCCGGGGTCACCTTCACCGCGCCGGTGCCGAAGGCGGGATCCACCGCCGGGTCGCCCACAACGGGGATCTCGCGCCCCATCAAGGGCAGCCGGAGCATCCGGCCGATCAGCCCCCGGTAGCGCTCGTCGTCGGGATGCACCGCCACCGCAGTGTCCCCCAGCATGGTCTCGGCTCGGGTGGTGGCCACTTCGATGCCGCCCTCGCCCTCAGCGAAGGGATACTCGATGTACACCAGTTCGCCGGTGACATCCTCGTGCTCCACCTCGATGTCGCTGAGGGCGGTGTGGCAGCGCGGGCACCAGTTGATCACCCGCCGGCC
>JALOLI010000065.1 GCA_025456165.1 Acidimicrobiia bacterium
CCTGCTGCCGGCGGTGATCGGCTTCGTCGAGGTCTTCACCTGGCTGGTGGCCGCCACCATGGTCTTCTCCAACCTCAACAGCCCACCCCGCATGCTGGCCTATGCGGGAGGGTTCGGCCTGGGCACCTACCTCGGGACCCTGCTGGAGTCCTGGCTGGCGGTGGGCACCACCATGATGCGGATCGTCTCCCCGTCCGAGAGCCCGCAGGTGGACGAGGCGCTGCGGCAAGCCGGGTTCGCCGTCACCGTGGTCAACGCCGACGGGCGGGACGGCGAGGTGCGCCTGGCCTTCACCATCATCCCCCGGCGGCGCACCCGGGAGGCGTTGAACATCGTCCACGACCTGGACCCGGCGGCCTTCGTGACCTTGCAGGACATCGAGACCGTGACGCCGCCGGAGCGCCGGGCTTCCCTGCCGGCCAAGTGAGCCGGCCGCGATAGCGGGCCCCTCGCGGCTACCTTGGGGCCCGAGGGAGCACCCATGAAACTGTCCACCCGCAGCGAGTACGCCTGCCTAGCGCTGATCGACCTCGCCCGGCACTACGGAGAGGGCTTTGTGTCCACCCCGGTCATCGCCGAGCGCCAGGGAGTGCCCCGCCAGTACCTGGAGCAGATCCTGCTCCTCCTCAAGCGGGCGGGCTACGTGCGCAGCCGCCGCGGGAGTGGGGGCGGCTACCGCCTGGCTCGCGACCCGGCCTCGATCTCGATGGCCGAGGTGATCCGCCTGCTCGACGGCGCCCTGGCGCCCGTCGAGTCGGTGAGCCGCTACTTCTACGAGCCCACCCCCATCAGCCGCAACCCGCGGCTGCTGGCGGTCTTCGGCGAGATCCGGGACTTCGTCTCGGACAAGATGGAGAGCACCACCTTCGCCGATCTCGCCGCCGACTGATTGCGACCAAGTCGCTCGGTTGGGTAAGGTTCCCCGCTCGGCGCCTCGCCGCCGGCACGGGAATCCCTCATGGAACTCACCATCACCACCGGGCTCATCATCGCGGCGGTGTCCTTCGCCGCCGAGTACGTGGACTCGAGCCTGGGGATGGGCTACGGCACCACCCTGACCCCGGTGCTGCTCCTGATCGGCTTCGCCCCCCTCGAGGTCGTGCCCGCTCTGCTGGTCTCCCAACTGCTCGCCGGGCTGCTCTCGGGGTTCGTGCACCACTCGATGGGCAACGTGAACCTGAAGCCGCGGACCCTGAACCCGTCTTCCATAGTGCGCAACCTCCGGCGGTTCGGAGCCCGGGAGAGCTTCCGCCGCGGGCTGCCCCCGGGGCTCCAGGTGGCCCTGGTGATCACCGTGGCCAGCGTGGTGGGCACGGTGGCCGCGGTGTTCCTGGCGGTGAACCTGCCGGAGAGAGCGCTGCGGATCTACGTCTCTTCGCTGGTGCTGGCCATCGGGATCGTGATCCTGGTGACCATCAAGGTCCACCTCGCCTTCTCCTGGAAGCGCATCGTGGGCCTGGGGATGCTGGCCGCCTTCAACAAGGGCCTCAGCGGCGGCGGCTACGGGCCGCTGGTCACCGGGGGCCAGGTCCTCTCGGGCGTGCCGGTGCGAGAGACGGTGGGCATCACCTCGGTGGCCGAGGCCTTCACCTGCCTGGTGGGCATCGTCGCCTACGCCTTCCAGCCCGAGGCGGTGTGGCGCCTAGCGCCCTACCTGGCGAGCGGGGCGTTGCTCTCCGTCCCGCTGACCGGGTGGACGGTGCGGGCCCTGCGCCCCGAGTGGCTCCGGGTGGGCATCGGGGTCATCACGATCGTCCTGGGCACCATCACGCTCATCGAAACCCTGGTGTAGGGGACGGCTCGGCTTCGAGCGACAGGATCTCGCCCACCCCCAGCTTTGGACGGCAGGGGATCCCCCGCCGTTCCGCTTCGGCGGGCAACTCGGCCTCCAAAGCCCTGGTGAGCCGCCTCGAGCACTCGAGTTCGCGCCGGGCAAGGGCCAGTTCGCCGGGCAGCAAGCCCTCCAGTGGGAAGGCAAAGGCCCACGGAGCTATCTCCGCCAGATCCTCGTCGGGAGACACGCCGGTGCTCATGCCGGCTCTCTACCTCGCAGGGGTGACCCCTCCGGTCCCGCGACCCGCTCGGCCGGCACCCTGGATGCCGCCCCCGAGGAGCAGAGGCCCTCGCGCCCCGCGCCTCGCGCCCTCAGGCGCGGAAGTAGTCGAGCAGCGACCGCACCATCCGGGCGGTGGCCCCCCACAGCATCCCCTCGGGGAACGGACGGAACCACACGGTGTACCCGTGCCACTCCTCCTGCTGCCAGGACGTTTCGTCCAGCAAGTCCGCCAGGCGCGGCTCGATGACGGCTTCCACCTCGCGGGGGGCCAGCACGTAGCGGTCGGGCCGGCTGACCCGGGCCACGACCGGGACGATGAGCATGTCGGTGCTGCGGGTCGAGGTGGGCTCCAGCCCGCCCAGCACCTCCACCCCGCCGGGGGGCAGGCCGATCTCCTCCCAGGCCTCGCGGCGCGCCGCTTCCTCGGGGCCGCCGTCACCCGGTTCGATCATCCCGCCGGGGAACACCACATCGCCGGGATGGGTGGCCATGCGGCCCCCGCGCCGGGTGAGGATGAGGCGCAGTTCGCCCCCTTCCTCGAACAGAGGGACCAGCACTGCGGCCTTCATGCCGGGCGGGCGCGCCACCACCGGCAGCGACGACAGCGGGTCCCATAGTCGGCTCACGGGAGCCATCGTAAGGGGGTGCGCCAATAGGCCGCCGCCCCTCGCCGGATGCCGGCCGGCTTTCGGGCGGCATCCGGCCCTGAGGCGGACCTATTCGCGTACCCCCTAAGAGAAGCCGGCACCCTGGAGGGCCTGGTCGCGCCGGCCGCGTCTGCTGGGCCGATAGGCTGCCCCCATGCCGCGAGGCCTGCCGACCGGGATGCGCACCACGCCGCGCCTGGCGCTGCGCCCCTTCCACCGTCGCGACGCCGATCCCCTGGTCGAGGCGGTCGGCGCCTCGCTGCCCGAGTTGAGCCGCTGGCTGCCGTGGCCGCATCCCCGCTACGGGCGCAGCGACGCCCTCCGCTTCATCCGCGACAGCCAGGCCGCCTGGGAAGAGGGCCGGGCCCACGATCTCGCCTTGCACAGCCATCACGACGGCCTCACCCACCTGGGCAACATCTCGGTGTGGCCCACCTCCCGGCGAGAGCAAGCCGGCGAGGTGGGGTACTGGGTGCGGAGCGACCACACTCAGCAGGGCATCGCCACCGAGGCCGCCGCCCGGGTGCTCCGGGTGGCCTTCGAGGAGATGGCCCTGCACCGGGTGATCCTGCGGGTGGCGGTGGGGAACCGGTCCAGCGAGCGTGTCGCGGAGAAGCTGGGGTTCGTACGCGAGGGCCTGCTGCGCAAGGAGGTGCTGGTAGCCGGCACCTGGCTGGATCACTCCCTCTGGTCGCTCCTCGACGAGGAGTTCCACCGCCAGGAGCCTTCCTACGTGGAGCGGGGCTGGCTGCTGCGGCGCGACTGAGCCAGGCCCGGCCGGCGCTCTTCCCCGGGCCGCGGCCGGGTACGCTGGGCGGCGAGGAGGCCGTGTCATGACCGACCTGGAGCCCAACTTCAACGTTTGGTTCGAGGCCGACGGGGAGGTCGTGGCCTCGCGCTGGCGCATGCGCCTGCTGGCCGCCATCGACGAGCACGGATCCATCTCCGAGGGCGCCCGGGCAATGGGAGTGCCCTACCGGGTGGCCTGGCAGAAGGTCCACGAGATGGAAGAGCGCCTCGGCGAGCGTCTGCTCGAGACCCAGACCGGCGGCAGCGAGGGCGGGGGCGCCCATCTCACCCCGGCGGGACGGGACCACGTGGCCCGCATGCAGTTGTTCTGTGAGCGCACCGATGAGGCGATCCGCCGCATCTGCCTCGACACCTTCGGGCCCCCTTCCGGCGCCTGAAGCCAGCGGTTTCGCTCAGGCCGTTATGATGGAATATCACAACGGCAAAGGATGGGTATGCGCTCTCGCCTGTTGACCCTGGCCCTCCTGGCGCTGCTGGTGTCGGCCGCCGCCGGGTGCGGGGAGTCCGAGCCCCAGGTGCTGCGACTCGCCACGACCACCTCCACCGCCGACTCGGGGCTCCTCGACGCCATCCTCCCCGATTTCGAAGATGAGTTCGACGCCCGCGTGGATGTCGTGGCCGTGGGCACCGGTCAGGCCATCGGGCTGGGCGAAGCCGGCGATGCCGATGTCATCCTGGTGCACGCCCGGGCCAAGGAAGACGCCTTCATCGCCGAGGGCCACGGCACCGCCCGCTACGACGTGATGTACAACGACTTCATCATCGTCGGGCCGGCCGCCGATCCTGCGGGCATCACGGGCATGGCTACCGCGGCCGAGGCCCTGGCCGCGATCGCGGTGGCTGAGGCCACCTTCGCCTCGCGCGGCGACGACAGCGGCACCCACACCAAGGAACTGTCACTGTGGGACAAGGCCGGCGTGACCCCGCCGGAGGACGCCGACTGGTACAAGTCCCTGGGACAGGGCATGGGGGAGACGCTCCTCTTCGCTGCCGAGTCCGGCGCTTACACGCTCACCGATCGCGCCACCTTCCTGGCCCAGCAGGCCGGCCTGTCCGGCCTGGTGGTGCTGGTGGGCGGGGCCTCGATCGCCGAGAACCAGGACCAGGCCTTGCTCAACCCCTACGGTGTCATCCCGGTGAACCCCGACAAGGGCGGCATCGACGCCGATCTGGCACAGGACTTCGTGGACTGGATCACCTCGCTCGAGACCCAGGAGGCCATCGGGGACTTCGGGCAGGACCAGTTCGGCCAGGCTCTCTTCTACCCCGACTCAGAGGCGTGGCGGAACCGATGAACGATCAGGGCGGGCGGGCCCCGATAATCAGCTGAATGGGAGTCTTCCTCGAGGGACTGGCCGACGCCTTCCGCCTCATCTGGCGGCTGGATCCGGCGCTGCTGGAGACGATCGGCCTCACCCTCCAGGTCACCCTGGCGGCGCTGGCCATCGCCCTCGTGATCGGACTGCCTGCCGGGGCGGCCGTCGGCCTGGCTCGCCGCTTGCCCGGACGCTCCATCCTGGTCCCCATCATCTACACCGGCATGGGCCTCCCGCCGGTGGTGGTGGGCCTGTTCACTTACCTCCTGCTGTCGAACCGGGGGCCGCTGGGGGGCCTCGGGTGGCTGTTCACCCCTTCGGGGATGATCCTGGCGCAAACGATCATCGCCCTGCCGCTGGTGGTGGGGCTGACCATGGCCGCGGTGCAGAGCGTCGACCCCCGTCTCCGGCTCCAGCTGCGCTCCCTCGGGGCCACCCGCCGCCAGATCGCCCTGGCCGTCCTGCTGGAAGCACGCACCGGGGTCACGGCCGCCGTCGTGGCCGCCTACGGGAGCATCATCTCCGAGGTCGGGGCGGTGATGCTCGTGGGAGGCAACATCGAGGGCGAGACCCGCGTGCTCACCACGGCCATCGTCCTGGAGACCCGCCGGGGCAACTTCGCCCTGGCCCTGGCGCTGGGCACCGTCCTCCTCGCCCTGGCATTCCTCACCAACTTCGCCTTCTACCGCCTGCAGGCCCGCCAGGGGGGCGCATGACCCCCGCCTACGAGCTGACCGGGGTGCAGCACTTCTACGGCAGCAGGTGCGTAGTCGACGTGCCGGCCCTGCAGGTGCACGGCGGGGAGATCCTCGGGATCGTGGGGCCCAGCGGGGCGGGCAAGAGCACCCTGCTCCGGCTGCTGAACTTCCTGGAGGCCCCCACCCGGGGCCGCCTCGCCTACAACGGCGCGGACATCGGCCCCGAGGTACCGCTGGAGTTGCGCCGCGAGGTAGTGACCGTCTTCCAGCAGCCGGTCCTCCTGCGCCGGAGCGTGATGGCCAACATCCGCATCGGCCAGAGGATCCGGGGGACGGCCGACCCGGACGGGGAGGCGGAGGCGTGGCTGCAGAGACTGGGCCTCGCCGGCCTGGCCCGGGCCACGGCCCGCACCCTGTCGGCCGGCGAAGCGCAACGGGTCGCCCTGGCCCGCGCCCTGGTGGTCCGCCCCGCCGTGGTCCTCCTCGACGAGCCGACCGGCAACCTGGACCCCTACAACGTCAGGCTCATCGAGGAGATCGTCAAGGCCGACAACGCCGAACGCGGCACCACCGTGCTCCTGGTGACCCACGATCCCTTCCAGGCGAAGCGGCTGGCGCACCGCACGGCCCTCATGATCGGGGGGAAGATCGTCGAAATCGCCGAGACCGCAGCCTTCTTCGCCGCGCCCCAGCAGAGGGAGACGGCCGCCTTCCTCAACGGGGAGCTGGTCGGCGCCGGCCCGCCCCCCGAGTCGGCACCAGCGCGGCGCCGGTTGCGGAAGCGCCGCCCCGTAGTCGGTCGCTGAAGCTCCGACCACCGCGACGGGCTCGGGCGGCCAACGGATCCGCAGAGACCGGCCCGACACCCGAGCGGGAAGCCGGGAGATCGCTGCCCAGCGCGGCCGGTCTCACGAGGACGGCTCCCCCGGCCTCCCTGTTGCGCCCCCGGCGGCTCCACTCCCCCAGGCTGCGGCCGGGAGCGCGGCAAGGCCCCAGACCACCTCGGGCCACAGAAGAGGGGCCCCGTCGGGGCCCCTCTTCTCGCCAAAACGCGGAGGTTACGGTATCACTCGCACCCAGGCCTTATAGAACGTCATCATGTCGCTGGTGTTGGCGAAGTGCACCAACACGCTGACGCCCAGGCTCTCCTGCCACACCGGCGGGTTCACGGTGATCCCGAAGCACTG
>JALOLI010000066.1 GCA_025456165.1 Acidimicrobiia bacterium
ACTCCCGCCCCGGCCTCCCGACGGGCATACGGTGAGGGGGTGATCCGAGCGATGCGGGAGCGTGCGACATGGCCGACTTGATCGCGGTGGCCGGGGCCCTGGCCGGGTTTGCCCTGCTGATCCTGTTCGCCCGGGCGCTGGAGCGGCTATGAGCCTCGCCGATGTCATCAGCCTGGCAGTGGCCGCCGGCCTGCTCGTCTTCGTGGTGCTGGCGCTGATCTTCCCCGAGAGGTTCTGATGGCGGGGTGGCTGCAGCTTGGTGTCCTGGCCCTCCTCCTGGCGGCTGCCTACCGGCCACTCGGCGACTACATGGCCTGGGTCTTCAGTTCGCCGCAACACCTCCGGGTGGAGCGCTGGTGCTATCGCCTCTGCCGCATCGATCCCGAGGCCGGGCAGACCTGGCGCGGCTACGCCACCTCCCTGCTCGCCTTCTCGGGGGTGTCGGTGCTTCTCCTCTACCTGATGCTGCGGCTGCAGGGCCACCTTCCGCTGTCGCTCGGCCACGGCGCCCTGCCCCCTGCCCTCTCCTTCAACACCGCCGTTTCCTTTGTCACCAACACCAACTGGCAGAACTACTCGGGCGAGCAAGCGCTGGGCCACGCCGTGCAGATGGCCGGCCTCACCGTGCAGAACTTCCTTTCGGCGGCGGTGGGCCTCGCGGTGGCCCTGGCCCTGGTGCGCGGGCTGATCCGGACCGGGTCGAAGACGCTGGGCAACTTCTGGGTGGACCTGGTGCGAGCCTGCGTGCGCCTCCTGCTCCCCCTCTCCTTCGTCTTCGCTCTGGTGCTGGTCACCCAGGGGGTGGTCCAGAACCTGCACGGGGCCCAGGAGGTGGCCACGCTGGCGGGCGGCACCCAGGAGATCCCCGGCGGGCCCGTCGCCTCCCAGGAGGCCATCAAGGAACTGGGGACGAACGGCGGCGGCTTCTTCAACGCCAACGCCGCTCACCCCTTCGAGAACCCGACACCGTTCTCCAACCTGGTCGAGATATTCCTGCTCCTGGTCATCCCCTTCTCGCTGACCGGGACCTTCGGGAAACTGGCCGGTGACCGCCGTCAGGGCTATGTGATCGCGGTGGTGATGCTGGCCCTCTGGGTGGCGTCGGCCCTGCTCCTGTGGCACTTCGAGTCGGGCGGCAACCCGGCCTACCCGGATGTGGTGGCCGGCGGCAACCTGGTGGGGAAGGAAGTCCGCTTCGGCGTGCCCGGAACCTCCCTTTACGCCGCCTCGACGACGGGGACCTCCACCGGAGCGGTCAACGGTTCCATGGACTCGCTGACGGCCTTCGGCGGCGCCGTGCCTCTCGTCAACATGATGCTCTCGGAGGTCTCTCCCGGCGGGGTCGGCTCGGGGCTCTACGGGATGCTGGTGCTGGCCATCCTCGCCGTGTTCATCGCCGGGCTCATGGTCGGGCGCACTCCCGAGTACCTGGGCAAGAGGATCGAGCCGCGGGAGATGAAGCTGGTGACCCTGTACATCCTGGTGGTCCCGGCCGTCGTGCTCATCCTGTCCGCATTGGCGCTGGCCATGCCCGGGACCCGAGCCTCGATCCTGAACTCGGGCCCGCACGGGCTCAGCGAGGTGCTCTACGCCTTCACCTCCCAGGCGAACAACAACGGGAGCGCCTTCGCCGGCCTCAACGGCAACACCGCTTTCTACAACATCGCCGGCGGGGCGGCGATGCTCATCGGGCGCTTTGCCACCACCGTCGCCGGCCTGGCCCTGGCCGGGGCCCTGGCGGCCAAGCGGCCTTCGCCCCCCACGCCGGGCACCTTCCCCACCGCCACGCCGCTCTTCGCCGGGCTGCTCGCCGGGGTGGTGCTGATCGTCACCGCCCTCATCTACTTCCCGGCCCTGGCCCTGGGGCCGATCGTCGAAGGGCTGCCCTGGCGATGAAGCCGAGTCTCCTGCTCCAGGCCTTCCCCGCCGCGCTGCGCAAACTGGACCCGCGGCTCCTGTGGCACAACCCGGTGATGTTCGTGGTGGAGGTCGGCTCGGTTCTGTCCAGCGCGTTCCTCTTCACCGAGTGGAGCCTGTTCGGGGGGCTCCTCGTCGGCTGGCTGTGGCTCACCGTGCTGTTCGCCAATCTGGCCGAAGCGGTCGCCGAGGGGCGGGGCAAGGCCCAGGCGGAGTCGCTGCGCCGGGCCCGGAAGGAGACCACCGCCCGGCGGCTGCGCGCCGACGGCAGCGAGGAAACCGTGCCCGCCACCGGGCTCCGGCCCGGGGACCGCTGCCTGGTGGAGGCCGGCGAGGTGATACCGGGCGACGGCGAAGTAGTGGAGGGAGTGGCGGCGGTCGACGAGTCGGCCATCACCGGGGAGTCGGCCCCGGTGATCCGGGAGGCGGGGGGCGACCGCAGTTCGGTGACCGGGGGCACCCGGGTGCTCTCCGACCGGATCGTGGTGCGCATCACCTCCCGGCCCGGCGAGACGTTCCTCGATCGCATGATCGCCCTCGTCGAGGGCGCCCGGCGCCAGAAGACGCCCAACGAGGTGGCCCTCAACATCCTGCTCGCCGGCCTCACCATCGTGTTCCTGCTCGCCGTGGTCACCCTCCAGCCCTTCGCCGTCTACTCCGGCGCCCCCCAGGCGGTCCCGGTGCTGGTGGCGCTGCTGGTGTGCCTCATCCCGACGACCATCGGGGCCCTGCTGCCCGCCATCGGGATCGCCGGCATGGACCGCCTGGTGCGCCGCAATGTGCTCGCCATGTCGGGCCGCGCGGTGGAGGCGGCCGGCGACGTGAGCACGCTGCTCCTCGACAAGACGGGCACCATCACCCTGGGCAACCGCCAGGCCGACGCCTTCCTCGCCGCGCCCGGGGTGACCGAAGCCGAACTGGCCGACGCCGCCCAGCTCTCGAGCCTGGCCGACGAGACCCCGGAGGGCCGCTCCATCGTGGTCCTTGCCAAGGAGCGCTACGGGCTACGGGGCCGGGCCCTGGAAGGGGCCGTCCTCGTCCCCTTTGCCGCCCAGACCCGGATGAGCGGGGTGGACCTCGGGGGAAGGAGGATTCGCAAGGGCGCCGCCGACGCGGTGCGCCGCTGGGTGAAGGAGCAGGGTGGCGCGGTCCCCGGAGAGGTCGCCGCGGCCGTCGATGCCGTCGCCGCCGCCGGGGGCACCCCTTTGCTGGTGGCCGACGGCCCGCGGGTCCTCGGAACGATCCGGCTCAAGGACGTCGTCAAGGAAGGCCTCGGCCGGCGGTTCGCCGAACTGCGCTCGATGGGGATCCGCACCGTCATGATCACCGGCGACAACCCCCGCACGGCTGCCGCCATCGCCGCTGAGGCCGGGGTGGACGACTTCCTCGCCGAGGCGACCCCGGAAGACAAGATGGCCCTCATCCGGCGGGAGCAAGAAGGCGGACGCATGGTGGCCATGACCGGGGACGGCACCAACGACGCCCCGGCGCTGGCCCAGGCCGATGTCGGGGTAGCCATGAACACCGGCACGGTGGCGGCCAAGGAAGCCGGGAACATGGTGGACCTCGACTCCAACCCCACCAAGCTCATCGAGATCGTGGCCATCGGCAAGCAGTTGCTCATCACCCGCGGGGCCCTGACGACCTTCTCGATCTCCAACGACGTGGCGAAGTACTTCGCCATCATCCCGGCGATGTTCCTGGGGGCCTTCCCGGGCCTCGCCGCGCTCAACGTGATGCGCCTGTCCAGCCCGGAGTCGGCGATCCTGTCGGCGGTCATCTTCAATGCCCTGGTGATCGTCGCCCTGGTGCCCCTCGCCTTGCGCGGCGTGCGCTACCGGCCGCAGTCCGCCCGGGCCATGCTCCGCCGTAACCTGGGGCTGTACGGTCTGGGAGGGATCGTGGCGCCCTTCCTGGGCATCAAGGTCATCGACCTCGTCGTCTCGCTGCTCCCGCTGTCATGATCCGTCGCCAGGTCTTCGCCGCCGTTCGGGTTCTCCTGGCGCTCACCGTGCTACTTGGGGTGCTCTACCCGCTGGCGATCACCGGACTCGCCGAGTTGGCCATGCCGGGCCGTGCCGGCGGCACGCTGGTGCGATCCGGCGAGCAGGTCGTCGGGTCGGCCCTGATCGGCCAGGAGTTCACCGGGCCGGAGTGGTTCCACGGGCGTCCCGACCCCTTCGACCCCACCGCCAGCGGGGCGACCAACCTCGGGCCCTCCAACCCTCTGCTCGCCGATACCGTGCGGGCGACCGCCGCCGATGTGGCTCGCGTGGAGGACTGGGCCAGCCCCATTCCGGCGGACGCAGTGTCCGGCAGCGGCAGCGGCCTGGATCCACACATCAGCCCGGAGTACGCCCGGCTCCAGGCTCCCCGGGTCGCCGCGACTCGGGGCCTGGATGAGGAGGAGGTGCTGCGCTTGGTGGAATCGTTCACCGACGGCCGCTCCCTGGGGATTCTGGGCGAACCCCGGGTGAACGTCCTGTTGCTCAACCTGGCCCTCTCTGGCCTCCGGCCGTGACCGATCTGCCGCATACTGGGGGGGACATGACTGCCGGGCAGCCACGCGGCCGCCTCCACGTATGGCTCTCCTACGCCGCCGGCGTGGGCAAGACCTTCACCGTGCTCGGGGTGGCGCACCGCCTGGCCGAGCGGGGTCAGGACGTGGTGGTGGGCTTCGTGGAGGCGCACGGGCGGGTCCGGACCGCAGCGCTGCTCGACGGCCTCGAGGTCATGCCCCGGCGCCGGGTGCCCCATCACGACTCCTGGTTCGAGGAGATGGACGTCGATTCCGTCCTCGCCCGCCGCCCCCAGGTGACAGTGGTGGACGAACTGGCGCACACCAACGTCCCGGGCGGCCGGAACGAGACGCGCTGGCAGGATGTGGAGGAGCTGCTCGCCGCCGGCATCACCGTGCTGACCACCCTCAACATCCAGCACTTGGAGTCGCTCAACGACACCGTCGAGCGCATCACCGGGGTGGCGCAGCGGGAGACGATCCCCGACGCCGTGGTGCGGGCGGCCGACCAGATCGACCTGGTCGATGTCGCTCCCGAACAACTGCGCCGCCGCCTCGCCCGGGGCGACATCTACCCCCCGGAGAGGATCGATGCCGCCCTGGCGCACTTCTTCCGCGAAGGCAACCTGACTGCCCTGCGCGAGCTGACCCTGCTGTGGCTGGCCGACCGGGTCGACGAGGAGCTTCTCGAGTACATGGCCCGTCACGAGATCCGGGGGCCGTGGGAGACACGGGAGCGGGTGGTGGTCGCGCTCTCTGGCCAGGCCTCCAACGCCCACCTGATCCGCCGGGCGGCTCGCATGGCGGCGCGGCGCGGGAGCGACCTGCTGGCCGTGCTGGTGATCTCCGACGACGGGCTGGTCGGTGCCCGGGGCGAGGGGCCGGCCGAACTGCGGGAGCTGACCGCCGACCTGGGAGGCACGTTCCATGAGGTGGTGGGGAACGACGTGCCCAGCGCCCTGCTTCAGTTCGCCCGTGCCGAGAATGCCACGCAGCTCGTCCTGGGGGCGAGCACCCGGTCGCGCCTCGCCGAACTGGTGCGCGGCTCGGTGGTGGGCCGGGTGGTGCGGGAGGCCGGGCCCATCGACGTGCACATCATCTCGCAGGAGGAGCCCCCCGCCGGAGTGATGCTCTCGCGCCGACGCCGGCTTCCCGCCATCCCGCCGCGCCGGCGAGCCCTCGGCGCCGTCGTTGGAGCGGTCGGCCTGACCGTGCTCACCCTGGCGCTGACGGTGGTGCGCGACCGCCTGGCGCTTTCGACGGTCTTCCTCATCTACCTCTGCCTCATCATCGGGATCGCCGCCCTGGGGGGATGGTGGCCGGCCATCGCCGGGTCGGTGGCGGCCTTCTTGCTGGTGAACTGGTACTTCGTGCCGCCGCTGCACCAGCTGGATGTCGCCTCGGCCGAGAATGCCTTCGCCCTGGGGGTGTTCGTGGCGGTGGGAGGGGTGGTGAGCCTGCTGATGGCCAGTGCCGCTCGCCGGCGGATGGAGGCCGCCCGATCGAAAGCCGAAGCCACCGCCCTCACCCGCATGGCCGGGGTGGCCATCGGGGAGCGCGATCCGTTGCCGGCACTCGTGGACCACTTGCGCACCACCTTCGCCGCCGAGGCGGCCGCGGTCCTGAAGCGGTCCGGCCCGGGGTGGAGGATCGAGGTGGCCTCCGGGGCGCATCCTCCGGCGGAACCCGAGGCGGCCACCACCGCGCTGGCGCTTTCCGACGACGCAGTCCTGGTCCTGCGGGGCGGGCCGGTGGCCGCCGAGGACCGGGGGGTCCTCGGCGCCTTCTCGGCCCATCTGGCTGCGGCGGTGCGCAGCCGGGCGCTCGAGGAAGAGGCGGCGATCGCCGCCCGGGCGGCGTCGCTCAACCAGTTGCGTTCCACCATCCTGAACGCGGTGTCGCACGACCTGCGCACTCCGCTCTCGTCCATCAAGGCAGCGGTTTCCAGTCTCCGCCAGACCGACATCTCCTGGAGCGAGGCCGACCGCGGGGAGTTCCTGGCCACGATCGAGGAGGAGGCCGACCGGCTGAACTCCCTCGTGGGGAACCTCCTCGACATGAGCCGCCTCCAGGCCGGCGCCCTGTCGCTGGCGCTGCGCCCCATCGGCCTGGACGAGGTCGTGCCCCGCGCCCTGCGCTTCGTCCTGCGGGGGGAGGTCCACGTCGAAGTGGACGTCCCCGAGACCCTCTCGCGTGTCAAGGCCGATCCCGCCCTGCTGGAGCGGGCGGTGGCCAACGTCG
>JALOLI010000067.1 GCA_025456165.1 Acidimicrobiia bacterium
GCAGCTGCCGCTGCCCCCCGACTACCGCAAGAAGATCGACTCCGACGTGGCCGACATGAAGAACACCGGGCCGCGCTACGGGGGCGCCATCAACGCCGCCCTGCTGTTGAAGGAGTTCGTGGGCGACGTCCCCTGGGCCCATCTGGACATCGCCGGGCCGGCCCGGGCGCCGGAGACGGCCCACTACCTGGCCAAGGGGGGCACCGGCTTTGGGGTGCGTACCCTGGTGGCCCTGGCGGAGGCCCTGGGCTCGGGCTCCTGAGCCTCAGCCACCCAGGAAGGGCCGCACCTCGACCCTCCGGTTGCAGGCCCGGGATCCCTCGGCGGCGAGGGCGAGCGCGGCGTCCTGGTCGGGGGCATCGATGATCCAAAGGCCGCTCAGGTACTCCCTCGAGGCCAGGAGGGGTCCGGCGGCGACGACCGCCGCCCCGCCTCGGTTGTCGATGACGGTGGAGGCGCCGGGCGACGCGAGCCCGCCGGCCAGGACCAAGTGCCCCCGAGCCTGGAGCCGTTCGTTGAACGCGTCAATGGCCGCCATCTCGCTCGGGGTGGCGGAGCCGCTGCGGTCGTCGATCACGGAAACCATGTACCGCATCCCTGGTCCTCTCCCGTCGTCGCCTCGGGCTTCCCTCTGGGGCCGTCGCCCGCCCCGGGTGTGAAGTGGATTATCCCCGCGCCCGACCGGCCGGCGACGGAGGCCCGGTCGGCGAGCGGGGCCCGAGGAATGGCGGAGTCGCCCATCCTGAGCGGCCCACAGGCCACCCTCGCGAGGGGGCCGGGCCGCCGGCCCCCTCCGGACTAGCCTCGTCGGCACATGGCACGGCGGATCATCACCCTCACGGTGGTGCTCGACCTGGCGGCATTGGCGGTCGCCCAGGTCGTGGCCTCGCTGCTGACGTTCCGGATCCCGTTGCCCTGGCTGTTCCGGGGCGACGCCTGGACCATGGTGGGGGCCCTCACCGGAAGTGCCCTGGTGGGCCTCTACGTCTCGCGCCGCTCCGCCGGCAACGGGGTGTTCCGCCCCTCCTTGGGCCTGATGCTGGCGCACCGCTGGGTGCAGCGGCAGCGCCCCTGGGCGGAGAGCATGGTGCTTGTCGCCACCGAGAAAGTGCTCATCGATCACCTGAAGGGGGCGCCGCACGCCAACGTCCTCGAGGTGCTCGATCCCGCCGGCACGATGCCCGAGCGGCCTTTGCCCCCCGGCACCACCCTGGTGGTGGACCTGCGGGCGGTGCTCAGCGACGAGATGGCGCGCTTCGTCTCGTCGTGCAACCTGGCCGGCTACCCAATGGTCTCTCTGATCAACGCCTACGAGGAGCACACCGGGCGCCTGGCCATCGTTCACCTGTATGAGGGCTGGGAGCTGACCGTCCCCCTGTCGGGCCGCACTCCCTACATGCGCTCCAAGCGAGTGCTCGACACCATCCTCGTGCTGCTGGCGGCCCCGGTGGTGGGCGCCGTGGGCCTGCTGTTCGCCCTGGCCGTCAGGCTGGACTCGCCCGGGCCGGTCATCTTCAAGCAGTTCCGCATTGGGCTGGAGGGCCGCCCCTTCACCCTTTACAAGTTCCGCACCATGCGGGTGGGAGCGGGGGACGGCGAGGCCCGCTTCGCCCGCCCGGGCGACGACCGCCTGACCCGGGTGGGTCGGCTGCTGCGGCGCATCCGCCTCGATGAGCTGCCCCAGTTGTGGAATGTGTTGAAGGGGGACCTGGCGCTGGTGGGGCCCCGGCCGGAGCAGGGCCCGTTCGTGGAGCGGTTCTCCGAGTCGATCCCCTTCTACACCCATCGCCACCTGGTGCGGCCCGGGATCACCGGCTGGGCCCAGGTGAACTTCGGCTACGCCGACTCCGAGGCCGACACCGTGGAGAAGCTCTCCTACGACCTCTACTACGTCAAGCACCTGTCGCCCTGGCTCGACCTGGAGATCCTGGGGCGAAGCGTATGGACGGTGCTCTCGGGCTTCGGGGCCCGCTGAGCGATCCGTGGCCGGGACGGCGTCCTACGGGATGGGGTAGGAGGCCAGCGGAGCGCCGGTGGCGGCATGCCGCAGGGTCAGGACCGATCCGTCGCCCACCGCCCTTCCCAGGGCGGCCAGGGCCCCGCCGGGGCCGAGACTCGCCAGGGCCTCGGTCAGGTAGCCGCCGGGGAACTCGGGGGCGGCGAGGAGGCTGCCGGTGAGGGGATCGGCGACGGTGGCCACCAGCGTGCCGTCGGCCGCCGTGCCCAGCACCGCCACGTCGGTGGCCGGCCCGCCGCCGACGTCGGCGAGGCGGGCGAGGGTCGCCACCGCGGCCAGGTTGGCCAGGGGGAAGGAGGCCGCCTGAGCGCCGGACACCGGGTCCAGGCTGAGGAGGTGGATCGTGCCGGCGGCCGGGTCGGCGGCCACGATGACCAGCAGGGGGTTGCCGCCGGGGTCTTCCGCGGCCACGGCGTCCCGGGCCAGCAGGGTGGGGGACAGGCTGAGGCGGGCGGTCAGGCGGCCGTCGCCGGCCCGGCGGGCCACGGCGACGAGGGTCCCGGAGGAGTCGTTGCCCACCAGAACGAGGCGGGAGGCGGCATCCTCGCCCGGCAGGGCGACGAGGGCTGCCGGGGTGAGGTCGGCGCCGAAGGACATCCGTCCCCGGCGCTCCCCGGTGGCGGCGTCGCGTTTGACGACCCGGGCGGAGCCATCGGAGGCCTGGGCCAGGACTGCCAGGATGGGCGAGGCGGCGTCGGCCGCGGGCACGAGGGTGATCTGGAGGGAGGCCAGCGCCGCGCTGAGCCCGAAGGAGGTGACGCGGCGCCCATTGCCGGCGTCTACCACGACGACGCGGGCCGGGCGGCCGGGGGCGGTGAGCAGCACGGCCACCTCGTTCGCGGCAGAGCGGGCGAGGCTGGGCACGGCCACCGCGTCGATGGGGGTGTAGCCCGCCGGGGCCAGGGTCGCAGAGGCCAGCACCTGCCCGGTGGCACCCGAGTAGACGTTGAGGACCGGGGCCGACCCGTCGCGGGTGTAGGCCACGGCGGCCTCGCCGGTGCCGTCGCCGTCCACGTCGCCGGGGGCGGCCAGCACCCCCTCGAGCGGGGTGGCGCAGGCGACGGGCAGCGCCACCTGGAGATCCCAGGGGCCGCCGTTGGCGGCGGTGACATGGAGGTCGAGGAGGGCGGTATGCCCGTTCGGGGTGTCGGCTGCCAGGCCGAGGTCCCAGTCGGCGGTGTTGTCGGCGGTGGCGCCGGCAGCCAGGTCGGGATAGCCGGAGGCGGTGTTCCACAGGACGGTCACGTAGGGATCCGCCGAGGTGAGGGTGGCGGACACTCCGGCGAGGGCCAGGCCCTGGTTGGCGAGCGCGGTGAAGGCTTCCACCGCCTCGCCGCATTCCGCCACGCCGTCGGCGTCGCCCCGGCTGTCTCCCAGGGCGTCGTCGTCCAGGGTGAAGGCGGCGAGCACTACCGGGCCGCCCGGGTCGATGGGGGCGGTGGCTGGACCGGAGCAGGGCAGGGTGTCGGGCGGCGGGGCGCCGACGTTGTAGACCTGCATCGAACGCAGGCCGAGGCGGCCGCGCAGGTCCCGGGTGGTGAAGGGGCGCGGGCCGCCCTCTCCGGTGAAGGTGATCTCCAGAGCGGCGCCGGTCGCCGAGCACTTGGTCACGGTGGCGCCGGTGACCGTGCTCATCCCGGGGAGGCGGGAGGCGAGGTCGCCGGCGGTGAAGGTGCGCGTCCAGCGGGCGTTGGGATTGCCGGTCGAGGCGAGGCGGCTCCAGTGATCGTCCACCGCCCGCAGGTAGGGGACGTAGGCGGTGAAGCCGTTCTCGGAGTCCTCGGTCCAGCCGAAGGTGCTCGACGAGTAGAAGGTCTCGATGGGGATCAGGGCGCCGTTGCGGGTCTCCGACGGGTGGGTCATCACCTGGCCCGCCGTGGCCGACACCGCGTCGATCCACGGCTGGGTGGCGTGGCCCCAGCCCGCGTAGTACTGGTCGACGGTGGTGTCGTAGACGTGGCACCAGCACCACGGCCGGCCGGCCGGGTCGCCCCGGTCCAGGGCCCGGTGCAGGGCATAGGAGCGGGCGGCGACCGCCTGGGCTTCCAGGGCGGCCTGGGCCCCCATGTTCCCCCAGGCGTAAGGGCTCTCGGAGATGCCCAGGATGTAGGCCTCCACTCCGATCTCGAGTGAGGCGTTGAAGCCGAGGTTGTTGTCGGGGCGGATGTGCAGCGTGCCGGAGGCGTACCGGCAGGGGCGCCAGACCGTCCCGCCGGGAGCGTTCCAGTCGGGCAGGGTGCAGCCGCCGATCTCGAGGGCGGCGGTGGGGGCGGCGGCGGCTCCATCCCAGGAGGCGTCGATGGTGCAGGGGCCTTCCATGGTTCCCGACGGCCCGGTCACCCGGCAGTTGCCGCCTCCGAGGTGCTCGACGACGGCCCTTTCTCCTGCGGCCAGGACGAGCGTGCCGGCTCCCTGGGTGAAGGTCGCCGGAGCGACCGGGGCGCTGCCGGTGGCCACCAGCGTCAACTCGAGTCGAGTGACCTCCTGCGTGAGCCCGACCCAGAGCGGGGCGGCGAGGAGCGCCGGGTCGGCAGATCCGGGGGAGGCACCGGTGAAGTAGTGGGAGAGGATCTGCTGCCAGGTGTGGCCCTCACGAGCCATGCCGTAAGCGCCGTACTGGCTCAAGCCCACCGAGTGGCCGTAGCCGCCGCCGAGGAAGGTGAAGGTGACGTCTGCGGAGGCCTCCGGAGCGGCCGGGAGGAGGGCGGCGAGGCTCAGCGCGAGGCTGATCGCCACCACGCCGAACCGCCGCAGCGGCGACCCAGACTGCTCTGTGTAGTGAATCCGCACACTCTGAGCATCGGATGGGGCTCAGGGGACCTTGAGCACTATGCGTGGTGGAGAGCCACTCTGCGTGGGGAAGGGCGCGATCAGGCGAGGGCAGCGACGAGGGCGGGGAGGGCCGTGCCCGCGGGCGCCTGGAGGCGGATGGAGGCCAGGTGGTCGAAGTCGGTGGGGCCCAGGTTGAGCACCACGAAGGGGCAGCCGCGCTCGGCGACTCGCAGCGGGACGTAGGCGGCGGGGAACACGGTGAGGGTGGAGCCGACGCTGATGACGGCGTCGGCGCGTTCGGCCAGGTCCAGGGCCTCCTCGACGGCCCCGGCGGGCATCATCTCGCCGAAGTAGACCACGGCGGTCTTCAGGATCGCCCCGCACAGCAGGCAGGAGGGGTCGTCCTCCCCGGCATCGACCCGGCGGAGTACGGCGGCGGTGGCCTGGCGGTCCCCGCAGCCCAGGCAGACGGTGGTGTGGGCATTGCCGTGGAGTTCCACCACCGCTTCGGCGGGCAGCCCGGCCTTCTGGTGCAGTCCGTCGATGTTCTGGGTGACGCAGCCGATCATCCGCCCGGCGGCCCAAAGGGCCGCCAGGGCGCGGTGGGCGGCGTTGGGGACGGCGTCCAGGGCCCCCGAGGTCATTCGCATCTTCCAGGATCGGCGGCGGGTGTCGGGGTAGCGCAGGTAGCGGTCGAGGGTGAACTCGTCGGGGTCCACCTTCGTCCAGACCCCGTCGGGGCCGCGGAAGTCGGGAATGCCCGACTCCGTGGAGATCCCGGCGCCGGTGAAGGCCAGGATGCGGCGGCAGGGCCGCAGCAACTCGGCGGCGGCGGCGATACCCTCCATGCGGGTGATGGTAGGCAGGGCGAGGAGGGATCCCTGCGGGGGGGGGTGTCAGCAGCCGAGACGGCGGCGGTACTCGGCCCGGAGACTGGGATGGAGGCGGCGCTGCTGGCCGTCGTCGAGCTGGGGTACCCGCTCCGGCACCACTATGGCTTCGCCGTCGCGGCAGACGAGGCCTTCGCGCAACAGGCTGGAGAGGTGGAGGGGGCGGCGCAGGCGCCTCCCCCGGCGGGCGGCGACGGTGAGGCGAAGCAGGTCGGCGACGGCTCCGGGGCCGACCAGAGCCGACCAGTAGCGGCGGACCATGGGATCGTCGGGGGCGTGGCCCGGGAGGCCGTTGACCGGCACGAGGCGGGGCCGGATGTAGGGGCGGGGAATGGCGGTGGGGCGCAGGACCGCGACCTCCGCCGCCCCCGGAGCCGGCGCGGCTTCCACGGGAACGGGAGGACGGGCGTTCTCGTGGAGGGCTCCAGGGGCTGCGGTGGTCATGCCGGTTAGATACAACTAACCACACTTAGATGCAACTGACCTCGCGCAGAGCGCGAAACAAAGCCCTGATGCACCGGCTCGAATGCGGAGGACGCCCGCTTGTCCGCCCGCCGGCGGTGCGTCGCTACCCGCCGCCTGCGTAGGCGCGGTAGCGGATCACCACCACGGTGTCCTCGACGATCGGCCGCCCGGTTCCGGGCCGGGTCCCGGCGACCTTGTTGTGCTCGGCGGGGTCGGTGGTGGCCACGGAGACCAGCTCCCAGGTGAAGTCGACCTCGGATTCGGTGCGCAGCGCCTCGAGGAGGGACAGGGCTTCTCCCAGGTCCATGCCCACCAGATTGGGCATGATCGCCTCGGGGCTCTTGCCGTTGGAGACCTCCAGCTTGACCTTCTCGCCCTGCTTGATCTTGGCCGGGTGCTCCGGGTCCTGGGTGACGACCTCGTCCTCGGGCTCTTCGGAGTTGACGTACTCCCACTCGGCGTCGAAGCCGGCCCCGTACAGCTCCTCCAGAGCCTCCTCCAGGTCCATCCCGAGGACGTCGGGCACCTCCTTGCGCGGGGTCTCGTAGTAGGCGGAGATCCCCTCGGGGTCGGCCGGGAAGTCCATGACCGGGAGCCCGTCGGTGACGATCTCCATGAAGTCGGCCCAGATGGGGGCGGCGACGCTGGAGCCCCACACCCGGTCGTAGTAGGTGCCGTTGATGACGATGTTGCGCATCTCGACCTGGCTGTCGGGGAAGCCGACCCAGACCGAGGTGGTGTACTGGGGAATGAAGCCGACGAACCAGACGTCGGTGTGGTCCTGGTGGGTACCCGTCTTGCCGGCCTGGGGACGGCCGATGTACGCGTTCCCCCCGGTGCCGTGGGAGACCGCCTGCTCCAGCGTGTTGACCACCGCCGCCGCCAGGGCGGCGTCCAGGACCCGGGTGCGCTGCGCCCGGTGCTGATAGACGATGTTGCCCTCGGCGTCTTCGATCCGTTCGATCAGGTAGTTCTCCACCCGGGAGCCGTAGTTGGCCAGGGTGGAGTAGCCGGCGGCGATCTCGAGTGGGCTCACTGCGGAGGCGCCGAGGATGATGGCCGGCACGTTCCCCAGCGGGGACTTGATGCCCATGCGGTGAGCCACTTCGGCGATCTTGTCGGCCCCCACCTCGACCCCCACCTGGCAGAAGACCGAGTTCGTGGAGGCGATGGTGGCCTCCTCCAGGGTGCGGATGGTCCCATCGGTAGGGCCACCGAAGCACACCCAGGGCTCGACGCCCCCGTAGTCGAGGATCTGCGGCGAGCTCTCGGCCCAGTAGGAATTGAGCGGCCACCCGTTCTCCATG